>NSLH01000020.1 GCA_002763895.1 [Chlorobium] sp. 445 | reverse complement strand
GAAAAATACGCCTGAAGACCTTGAAGATGATGTACGTGCACTGACAACCGTCGGCACATCGGTCATTGTCGGCATGCGCTACGAAGGCGTTTGGCGTTCTACCGATGGCACTAATTTCACCGATTTTAATCAAGGTATTCAAGATACAAGAAGCAATATAGGCGCGCTCGCCACAGTAGGCAATGTGGTGATTATGGCGACCTCAGGACCAAGCCCGCAAATCTGGATTCGTCGGGTGCAATAAGCGGATAGCAACAATTTAAGCAAGGCACATAAGCTGCAACAACATTCACTTGCGCTGCAAAGGGCGAGTGCTCTCACTTGCCCTTATTTGTTACTTCTCAAAACGAATTTGCCGTGCGTTTTTGTTATCTTTAATCTATATTATACAACACTTATCTGTGCATTACGAATATGGCAATTTTACCGATTTACACTTACGGGCATGAAGTCTTAAAGAAAGTCGCTAAACCGCTCAAAGGCGTAACTGAAGAGATTAGGACACTGATTGCAGATATGTTTGAGACCATGTACCAAGCTGAGGGCATTGGGCTTGCTGCGCCGCAGGTTGGCAAATCCATTCGTTTGCTTGTGGCAGATATTTCCATGATTGAAAAGTATAAGCATACCAAGCCCATGGTCATCATCAATCCACAAATTTTGCAGACAGAAGGTGAAATTGAGATGGAGGAAGGCTGTCTTTCTATGCCTGGTGTGCGTGAAGTGGTTGTGCGTCCTGAATTTATTACGATCAAATATCGAGATGAAAATTTTGCAGAACACATTGAGCGCATTGGCGGTCTGATGTCGCGTGTTATTCAGCATGAATTTGATCATCTCAATGGTGAGCTTTTTGTTGAGAAACTTGAGCCCAGTGTGCGCCGCGAGCACAGAGCTGAACTTGAAGCCATTCGGCGCGGTGAAGTGGAAGCAGAGTATTTGCTTGCGGCAAAGTAGCTTTTTGATGCCTTCTTCAATCAGCGTTTATGAGTCTGCGCACTGTGTTTATGGGCACGCCTGAATTTGCCGTGCCATCGCTTCGCAAAGTTAGAGCCTCTGGCTACAACATTACTCTTGTTGTTACAAGTCCTGACAAACCGCGGCGCAGTGCACACAGTGAGCTTGAGCCTACGCCAGTCAAGCATACAGCCACAGAACTTGGTCTACCTACGCTTGAAGTTGAAGACCTCAATAGCGCAGAGTTTGCCACTGCGCTGCGACGTGCTGAACCTGATGTGATTGTTGTCGTTGCTTTTCGCATTTTACCGCCGCACATTTTTTCCATTCCATGCAAAGGCGCCTTCAATCTGCATGCCTCACTGCTGCCAAAATATCGTGGTGCTGCGCCCATCAACTGGGCGATTATCAATGGCGAAAAAGAGACTGGCGTAACCACATTTTTCTTACAAGAAAAGGTCGATACGGGCGCAATGATTGTACAGAAGCGCTTGGAGATTTTTCCTGACGAAGTTGCCACAGAACTTGCGGCGCGTTTGTCTGTGCTTGGTGCAGAAGCCGTTGTAGAAACGCTGGATTTAATTGCCCACAACGCGGTGCAGCCAATTCCACAAGATGATAGGCTTGCTACCAAAGCGCCTAAACTCACGAAAGACAACACAAAAATCAATTGGCATTTGCCTGCGCGTGCCGTGCATCAATTCGTGTGCGGGCTCTCAGAGCGACCGGCTGCATGGACAACATTTGACGATAAACTTGTGCGCATCTATCGCTCACGCTTGGTTGACTCTCGCGCTCAAGGTGATGCTGGTCAATGGCATATCAGCAACGACTCGCTCTATGTCAGTTGCGCCGAAGGCTTGCTTGAAATTCTTTCTTTGCAATTTGAAGGCAAAAAACGCATGAGTGCCTCCGACTTTTTGCATGGCTATCACCTCAAAGGCAACGAGCGCTTCGTTTAAGGCGACTTACCTACCACTCTACGCTGCGCCGTGTGCCAAATCCAACTCCGTAGTAAATCGCATTTAGTAAAAGCCGCTCGGTAGCGTGGTAATAGGCGCGGAAATTTGGCTCACCTGCAAATAAAATGACTTGCCCGCGCCCTTTGGCTTCTCGCATCAAGTATGCTGATTTTGCCCAACCTGAGCGGGCTTCTTGCCAGAGCAGTCCTGATACACGCAGATTTTCTGCATCCGCAAACCGTCCTGCGGTTTCCACTGGCGATTTGGAGAGATAGATATGCGGTGTGAAGATTGTGGCAGCGACTTTTTCTCCTGCGCCAAACGCTAACCAATGTTCTTCATCGAGCTTGACCGCTAAAAGTGCCCCGCGCGGCATAAAGAGCTTGATACGCTCATCTTCGATTTTGAGCATCTCATCATCTTTTTTTGCTGCTGATTTTTCGTCCTTTGTGTCTGGCTTTTCTACTTCTTTCTTCCGAGGTTCCCATATTTCCAAACTATCTAACTTCTTGGTGATATTTTCTTCAAGTTTTAATGCTGTCTCATACGTGCTAAGCTCTTTGAGCGCCTGACTGCGAAGCCTGACAGTTGTGAAAGCACGCGCGGTATCGGCTAAAAATGCTGCAGCTTCCTCGATTGCAATGAGTGTGCCTCCTTGTTCGACCCAAGTTCGCAGCACACTTATGCCACGCGTGCCAAGCGTGCTTTGATAATTGCCACTTGGCAAGATGATGATATTGTAGCGCTGCAAGTCATACGCGCCGATGTTGCTTGCGTTGAGCAGTGAGACACGCTGCCTAAAGCGCGCATCCAAAAGATGCCAAATCGGTGCAAAGCTTGTGGGATCGACGCCATCGCCAAACACCAGCGCAATTCTTGGCATCGCTAGCAACACAAACTCGCCGCCGCCCAAATCGGGTCCTTTGCTTGCAAGCGCAGTGCTCACGCCGTACAGCGTCACGCCAGTTTCTTTTGCAATTTCTGAAAGTGTGGCGACAAGATTTTGGTCATTTTCATTTTTGCGCAGTAGCAAACTTCCTCTTGTATAAGCACGTCCTTCGATTTCAAATGGCTTCTTTGCTGCTACTACTTTGCAATTTCTCGACAGCATCAGTGAGAGTGCGTGCATTGCGCGTTCGTCCGTTGCATCAAGCAGGAATCCATATTTTGCATTAGGATTTTCGAGCTTGCCTTGTGGCCTCGTCGGCATCGTGGCAGGCGCCGTATTTACGCTGGGTAAGGTGCGACTCCAATACGCCTCTAAACCGTAGGCAATCGGCATTGACCAGCCTGTTACATCATAGATTTTGGATTCGCCATTTTTTTCTAACTCACGCCGCTCCTGTTGTAGAAATGAGAGTGGCATTCTCGGATCGAATTCCATCATTACCTTTGCTAATCGTCCGTTAGGCTGCGCAAGTTTTACAATCAGTGTGCCTTGTGGCAATTTGCGCAGCACTTCTTTGCCCGTCCAGTAATCGACCGCACTTATGGAAAACTCTTTTTGAGCAACTTCCACTTCAATCTTGTGCATCAGGAGCTTTTCTAAAAATCGCTCGAAGCGTGTGGTTTGTGCGTTTGGAGCAATAAAGAAAAAACTTTGGGGTCGCCGGCTTTGCCTAAGTCGCCTCCTTCTTTGCGCAGCGTATAGAAATCTTTGAGTAGGGCTTTACGATTGTTTGCGGCGGTTGTGAGATTTGCAATTGAACTTACAAAGTGATGATGCACTGCCTCACGATAGGTCAGAATTGAGCCATCAGGGCGTTTGATGATTGAGCCTTGCGTTGAGGCTTGTTCATAGAGAATGCCGACTGCACCAATGTAGAGCGGGTACGATGAGCCATAGCCAGCATACCATTCGTCAAAAGTTTCTCGTGTAAAGTAGCTCCAGCCATATTGATCAAAGGCCTTGGCTTGATCACTACCAAAGATTTTCCACCACTTTTTTGTAATCTCAGAAATGTTGCGGTTGATAGGTTCATCTGGCGGATTGAAGTAGTAAGTTTGATATGAACCCATTTCATGCGCATCGACAATGAGTTGCGGATGCCAGGCTTGAATGGCTTTGATGCGGGCTTGACTTTCAGGCGAGACAAGCGCCAGCCAATCACGATTCATATCAAAAAGATAATGATTGAAGCGCCCGCTTGGAGATGTCCCTGTATGATTCAGACTTTGCACATCAGGATTCGGCACGGCGCCCGACCACTGCACAAACTGCTGAATTGCCCGTTCCCTACCATCAGGATTTTCAACTGGCTCAATGATGACAATAAGTTCTCGGCGCAATTTTTCTGTGGCTTCATCTTTGCCTGCCGCAAGATGATACGCCACCTGCATGGCAGCCTCAGAGCCTGAGAGTTCATTGCCGTGCACCGTGTAAGCTAGCCATACAATTGCTGGCAAACGTTCAGCCAGTGCGTCTGCCTCGGCAGCAGAGAGTTTGCCAGAGGCAAGTTTTTCCATGTTAGTGCGAATTTCACTGAGTCGTGAGAGATTCTCGCGCGAAGAAATGACGGCGTAAATCATTTTTCGCTTCTCGAACGTCTCACCGAAGGGTTCTACTCTTAGCAGCGGCGATTTTTCAGCAAGCGACTGAAAATAACGCAGCACATCAGCATGTCTTGTGGCTTGCGAGCCTAGCGCGTAGCCCAGGACGCTGTCGGGCGCTGGAATCGTTGCATCATAATTCGCATTGGGATAAAATGGCAGTGGTGCAGTGCCTTGTGCATAAAGTCTTGAGACAAAGAACAGTAAGAGGGAAAGCAAGTAGAGTTGTTTTTTTTGCATAGCAATGAACAGGTTACTGTTAGCAAGAAGCGTCTGCAAAGATAGCTTGTCTATGAATTAGTGTTAGCACTTTTTTACTTTTTTCGTGCTGCAAGTGCCCGCGCCGTTAGTATTGTTTAGCTACTTTGCAAGAATCATTTTGCGTGTTTGTGAAAATCCATTTGCTTGGAGTGTATAGAAGTAAAGCCCGCTGCCTAGATTTGCGGCATTGAAGTAATAGCGATTTTCACCTGCTTGTGCTCTGAGTTGTATGGCATGCACTTTGCGTCCCAAGACATCGGTGATGGTTAGTGTCGCCACTCCCGGCTCTTTCATCGTAAAGCGAATGACGGTGCTTGGATTGAAAGGATTGGGATAGTTTTGCATCAGCGCATAATCATAAACTTTAGTCGGTTCTATTTCGCGCGCTTCTACCGTTACGATTTGCGCGTAGTCATGCTGCGAAGCGTTGTAATCGACTGAGCGCAATGCATATTGATAGACTTTGCCTGTCTCGATATTCGCATCAAGAAATGTGTAGGTGGTTGGATTTGCGGTTGTGCCTTGTCCGCGCAAGTTTGCAGAAAACTGATACGACGCAATGGTTTGCCAGTCTCCATGTTCTGCATGGTTTCTGCGCCGCACTTCAAAGCCAGCATTGTTTTTCTCTGATGCCGTTTGCCACATCAGTTCAATTCCACGTGCGGTTGCTTGTGCTGTAAATGCGCTGAGCTCAACGGGCAGTGGATTATCACCTGAGCCGAGCGCAAATTCACTGAAGGCGTTGATGGTTGCACGCAGATCGCCACCGACTGGCGAGAGCATTGACAGCCCAGCAAAGCTACCGTTGTCGGGCGTCGGACGGCGATATACCAGTACTGTCGCTTCATTGAAAATACCGCTATTTGGAATTTCACTGACTCGGAAACGCAGTGTCGCCGAGGAAAAACTAAATGACCCAAGGCTTGTAATAATCCATCGATATTGGCTAACGTTGCCAGCAATCCCTGTTGGACTGCGTGGCGAATTTGTAAAGCGCTGAACTTGCACTGTGCCCGACCCGCTTGCTCCCGTAAAATCAATTCGTACGCCAGTGGTATTGCCAACATCGTTGAAGTCAGCGGTAGTGGTGGTGTTATTGACGCTGCGCACTACGGTAGCCGCTGCGCCATTTGCACCAAAAGGCGATTCGCTTGTCCAAACTGGACCTGACGGAGTGCCGCCGACGTAATGACACCGTTGCTCAGCGAAGATATACTGTTCGTCAGTGTTGTGCCTGCCCCTTCATCAAAGTGATAGAGTCCAACCGTATTGGCATCGGGGGCGAAAGGCGCTGTAGGTGGTGTAAAGGCTGCAGTGTAGCGAACAATGTCCGAAATACGCAGTTCATCTAAAAAGCCACTGTATGAAAGATATTGCGGTGGGAAGTTATTGACATACTGGTCGTAGTCATGCTTTTCTGCTCCCAAGACGATATAAGGCTCATTATCCCATGTATTTGTTGGGAAAACAGGTGGGTTAGGCGTGCGTGTCGAGAGTGAGCGCGCCGGATTGTACGCAATGCTGCCTGCGGGCGCATCGGTAGCCGTTGCATCGATATTGCCATCTACAAAAATGCGAATTGTGCTGCCGCTCTTCGTTACAGCGATATGATGCCAGTTACCATCTGCGACGTTTGTTGTTCCAATAATTGTTCTGCCGACACTGCCAGTAGCACAACCAAATGCTACCACGCGCTCTGTGGAAGTTAGTGTAGGTCGCCCGATTGCCACACCAAAGTCGCCGTTGTTGGGGTTATCAATAATGTCGCGATCAAAAATGACATTGCCAGTAATCCAGCCATCGCCATCATTTGTGCTCTGGACAATGCCCGTGTTTTCAGACGCAAAGGCACGCATCCAAAATTCAATCGTGAAATTATTGCCTACATTGATTGGCAGCGATGAGCCATTGGGTGGCGGATTCAGCAGTGGAATTTTGACGCGGTCGATATCATTTGTGCCGTTACCAAAGAAGCGCAGTGCCGCCTGTCCTGAACCAATCGGCTGGGCAAACGCTGGTAACGCAAATGCGCTCAGTACTACAAGCAGCAGCAGAACGGTTTGACTTTGTTTCATCAGCGTATGGCTTTAAGCTTTAGGCAAAGTATGTGTGTAGCACTTGCAAATCTAACTTCTTTTGCTGCATCACAGCAAGGCGTCTCGTTCTTCGTTGCAACACTTTATTATCTGAAGTTATACTTCATCTCTTTTACTTTGCTACCACGCGCAGTCTGGATGTGCCCGTTCTGCCGTAGACTTCAGGCGCATACATTTCTTCACCGTAGCTGGGCGGCATCACAAAAATTGCCGTAAGTTGTAGCGCGTGCATAGTAAGTGTAAGTATGCACGCCTGCGCCCAAACGCTGTGCGAAAAGTGTAACGCGGTCGTCTCGTAGCTCAATGAAATCAAAGGTGTAAAGCGCTTCGGGGTCTATTTCTTCTTCATAACCGCTCTCTTCTCCTTCGTATCTGCCTGCTTCAGGTAAGCGTGGTGCAGTGTTCAGCGTCGGATTGATGGCTTCAAGTCCCGCTGCCAAGGGATCGTTGATAGCCACGAAATGGCGTTCTTCTGGCACAGCAATTTGCAACGTCACTTTTACAATATCGCCCGCAGCGACTTCACCTTTATTACGCTTTGCGCTTGAGAGCGGCTCAATTTTTTTGAAAATCGAAATACCGTTATCTCTTGATTTCAGCGCGTAGGTTGGATAATACGAGAGGCGCACACCATAGTAGAGTTTGCCTTGTCCTTCTTTGCTTATTGTCAGCGAAAGCGCATCACCTTTTGCGAATTTATCGAGGCTCTCTGTCGTTACTTTTGCTTTGAGGGAGCGACCTTTGAAGGTCTCATCAATCAGCGTCTGTGCAGCTAAGGTCACCTTTGCGCGGAAATCAGGCACATCGCTCTCATACTTGCGGAAATAGGTGTTTAGCGCTTGCAGCACAAAGATATTTTCTTGAGTTGTCTCCCAACGCCCGTTGCGCTGCGATTGCAAGAGCCAAGCCACCACTTTCTCTGCAAGGTCTTTACCTTGGTCAGATTCTAAGAGTGCTTGTAAGACCGTTGCTGTGGTTTTCACCGGAGAGTTGAAGGTCCATATCCAATCGCTTTTTGTGCCATCCTCAAAGTGTGCGGTGGCGTTTTGAATCTTTGCAAGGTTCATCATCTCACGCGCAAGTTCAGCGATGCGTGTCTGGAATCGGTTTGTACTTGAGCCGACATTGCCCACGCCTGCAAGTTGAGGTGAGCCTTGTAATGCCATTGCACGCAGCAGATATGCTTTGGATTGCAAGGGCAGTTTGCTGCGCTCTTGATAGAGTTTTTCGATTGCGGAGTTATCAAACTCACCATTTAGCGCCAGTGTGTAGAGTGCAAATGCTTTGAGTGTTTGCGTTGAGTAGTAGCCGAAGTAAGCCTCATCACTCTTACGCAAGACGCGACGCAGATACTCCACACCGTGTCGTTGCAAACTATTCTCGACACTGAAGCCATTGAGTTTGGCTAATGTCATAGCGTAAGTAGCATAGACAGAGACATAGTCGCTTGCCTGTCGTGGCTGTGGCCAGAAGTCAAATCCGCCAGAGGGCACGCGGTATTTTTCGAGGTCTGCAAGCGTTTTTTCTACAACGGTTTTGTAGCCCCCCTTTGCGGTATCAGCTTTGGTTTTGAGCTCAAAGGTCTCAATCAAATCAGTTGCCACGATGTAGGGCAAGATGCTCGACACGCGCTGCTCCAAGCAGCCATAGGGATAGTTAAAAAGATATGCTGTGGCTTCACGCAAGCCGACCAGTGCTGTAGAGGCAGTTTGCACAGAGACTTCACCAACGTTGGGATATACGCTTTCGGGATTTTGACAATTTCAGTTTGCGCCCCTTCTGTTGCACCAACCAGCGCCAGTGTTTCTTTGATGTAGGGAGTTTGCACGGGAATTGAGACTTTCAGCGCATCGCGCTGACCCGCATCGCTCTCTGCAGTAAAGCCAAAGGTCGCTGTGCCTTCTGCTTCGGCTTCGTAGCGGAAACGTGCTTCTTTGGAGGTGCGCGGTTCTAAAGAGAGTTTTTCTTTGCCTTCACCGACAAACTTCACGCCTTGTGCTGCTGCAGAAACCGTAACCGTGATTTTCTGGTCAGTGTTGTTCGTTACTACAACGCCTGCCTCAAACTTATCGCCAACGCGCACAAAGCGTGGCAAGGCTGCGGTCATCACCAGAGGTTGTGTTGTGAGAATCTGAGTTTGCGCATTGCCGAATTGATCAATTGTTTGTGCCGCTGCCATCAAGCTGAATGTGGTGAGGTTATCTGGCAGTTTGAAGCTAATTTTAGCTCTGCCGCTTTCATCGGTGAGAATAGTCGGATTCCAGTAGGGCGTTACTCGAAAATCCTTTCGGAATGAAAAGCCTCCTGTGCCATCGCCGCCTTTATCGCCACCGCGTGTTTCACCTTTCTCGCCGTAATTGCGCTGATCAATTAGGTGAATGACATTGATAGACGTCTCTACTTCCAGGAGCCGCTGCGCATAGAATCGCTCAAACATATTCGGGAATTTGTAACCGATGAGATTGAGCACCCCAGCATCGACAGCCGCCAGTGCAATTTCAGTTTGCAAGCCTTGTCCCTCCGCATCTTTAGCCTGCAACTCCACTTCGACCGTCTCACCTACACGATATTCTTTTTTGTTTGGCTTAATCTCTACACTAAGCCGCCTTGAGGACGCATCCACCGACATTCTCGTATAGCCAATTTTGAAAGATGGCTTACCCAAATCCCCTTCTTTGAACTTACCCGGCGGTGCGGTTCTACCTTTGAGCAGCATTACTGAGACAAACGCATTCGGCAAGTATTCAGGCTTAATTGGAATTTGTATGGAGGGCGCTGTGTTTTTGAGCTCAAATTGACGGTAATCCAAAACGCCTTCGCACTCAATCGTGAGCAATGCTGTTGCACTCTCGTAAGGCGATTGAATGAAGAGCGTAGCGGTTTCGCCCGGCTTGTATGTTTTTTTGTCTAGCAAAATCTCAATGCGATCATCGTCACGTCGTTCCCAAGCGGCATAGTCCATACCAGAAGCATAGATGGCTGTCTCGCTGCGTGCCACATTACCTTTTGCATCCTTGCCCATCGCTCGAACCACATAGAACCCTGACCCTTTGATAGGCAGTGAGAGCGTGACAGCTTCTTTTTCTTTCGTCGCCATCTCTTGCTTGAAGACCACAGAATCTACAGGCTCAGACGACCATTCCAAACGACCACTTACGCCCACACGCTTTACTGAAACCCACTGACGATGCACTAACTCTACGGTTACTTTCTCGCTGCGCGCTTTGCCATCGTGCAAGAGCGTAACGACTTCAATAGGCAACGCTTCATTTTCTTTGGCAAAGAGTGATTTTGGCTTCAAGCCAATGTAAAACTCTGCAGGGTGGAATCGTACGCTAACCCGCTCTGAAATGGCTTGACGTGAAGGCGAAGTTACTGTGCCTTCAATGGTGAGCACGGCGGGCTGTGAGGATTTTAGCGCAATTCTTTGCACAAGTTTGTATTGACCTAAGTTATCGACCGTACCTGATCCTGACGCAATGAAAAATTCTGTCTCATCCTCGTTGCGCTCATCATATCGCTTCATCTTGGTGAAGGCATAACCCTCGTAGCCTTCAAATGTGATGAACTCCAGTGGGCTACGCTGAATCGACCATGAGACCGCATCACCGGTCATCGGCGCTCCGAAAAGATAACGTCCTTCAATTGTCGCTTTAAGTTCATCACCGTTAAAGATGTGATTCTGCTCTGGCATAATTTTAACGCTGAAGGTTGCTGGACGATAGGCTTCCACACGAAATCTGGTACTTGCCACCGAGGGATACAAACTCTCGTCGTCATTTTCTTTGAGCACAATCGAGTAATAGCCCAGCGGCGCTGTTGCAGCTGTTTTCACCGAGTCAGCAAACGAGCCGAAGTTGTTCAGTGAAACTTTACGTTTGAGCAAGGTTTCATCGCGGCTATTTTTGACAAGCAGGTAGTAATTGCGCCGTGCTGGCAATTGCCATTTGCTATTCTTGTATTCGCGCATCGTGCCTTTGAAGTAAATGCTCTCACCTGCACGATACAGCCCGCGCTCCGTGAAAATTACGCCGCGTAGTGCATCGGCGGTGTTGTACTCATTTTCTTCATACTCTCTTGTTTCATATAGCCTGAAGCGATACGGCTCAATGCCTTCTCTAAACGCAGCAGTTGTGTAGGCGACATTTTCTCCTTGCTCAACAAAGAAGTAAAAAGGTGAGGTGTTAAAACTAGGAAGTTTCGCCACACCCTGTGCATTTGTAGTGCCGCTCCACAGCAGGGTGCGATTGTTATCATAGACTTTTACCGTCGCTCCTGCCACAGGGCTAGCATCTTTGAGCTGCGTAACCATTACAAGTGCGCCCTCTTTGGCGTGCTTAGCTGCAACTGCAAAAGGTGTAACTTGAATCAAAGCGCGCTGATAGGTATAGCGTGTTTTTTTTGCATAGCTATCGTAGTATGGCGACTTAACTTGCGCAAAAACGAAGCCCGAGGATTTGCCATCCAGTACAGTTCGCAAATCCACAGCCTCTATGCTTAATTGATTCTTTCGATTTTTGAATGAAATAGGAAAAGTGCGAAGTCCAGAGACGGCAGCAGCCTGCTCTGCCCCGTCATAATAATACCTTGTCGAATTACTCATCACATCGTTTGGTGAGAGTGATGCAAGTTCAAGTTCTACGCTGGTTTTGTTCATTGCACGCACTTCAAGAAACGGTGTATCATGCTCCATAACCACATCACCCGTTGGAATCGCTACGCTTTCCGGATAATCACTGACTTTGACCGTGATGACCACATCGTTTGCTAGCTTATTGCCATATTTATCCGTCAGATTCTTCGAGATGGTAATTTTCTCCGTCGTCGCTGGCTTGAAGCCAAGGGGCAAATAGTGTGAACTTGATGCGTAGTCCTCATCAGAGGCGTCCAGACGCAAGTAAGCTGAATCGACCTTAAAACTCAACGACAGATGCTTCATTAAATCGGCGCGATAGACAAGATTTGAAAACTCGAAGTTAATCCCTTCGTTTGGCGAAATCGTATTTTCGAGCTTGCCTGTAAACTTGAACTCGTTGTAGGTCGAAAAGTTAAAGGTTTGCAGTTCTGCTGGTGACTTCCTGAACTCCACCGTGTAAGTTTTGCCAACTTGCAAGCCTGTAGGCTTAAGCAACACTAGCTTATTGAGGCTGCTTGGGGAGAGCAAATACGCTTCACTATACTGGCGATTCTTGCGAAACTCTTCTTGCTTTTTTAACGCATCATTTGGCGACACCTGATAGGCAGTGAATTTTATCTCTGCTCCTTTTTCGTCTCGCAGCACAATTTTTTTGCAATCTCCATCGTTACAGGTTGATTAAACCTGACGATGATTTCCCCTTGCGGCGCCACCTGAAATACTGGCGCGATTTGTTCAATCCCTACACGCAAAGTGGTAAATTCGAAAGTATAGTCTTCTGCAAGTGCCTTGCCTGAGAGTGCTTTTATACCTTTCGGCACACTTACCTTGAAAGTGGTCGCAAGCGGCAGTGAATCGCTTGGCGTGAAAATGATGGTGCGTGCCCCAAGCCAGCGATAAGTGCCTTTGAGCGCCGGCTCAATTTTGAAGGGACCACTGGGCACTTCGTTCTGCGTCTCATCGCTGACTTCTACCATTGACTCATTGAAGACAACTGCTATGGTCTGTGCTTGCAAATAAGATTGCAGTTCTCCGATTGGGGTGGCTGAAAGCACAGTTAGCGCGTCGCTAGAGGGCGGGAGCGGTTTTTCTTCCGTTGTGAGCGCACCAAGTTGCCCTGCTTCAAATGGCGCAAAGCCTTCATCTTCTTTTTTGCATGAAAGTACAAGCAGCGAAAGCAAAAGAAGTCCCACTACAGAACGCATACCCTTCAGCATAACTTTGTTTTTTTGGATTAGTTGGATTAGACCGTGTCAGACCCTATTCGATTACAGTAAAGGCAACGGGCTTACTGCGCTGTCCGTCGACAACGGTTTGCAGTCGAAACGTCCCTGAGCGAATTTGCCAGAGCCACTGCGGTTGCATAGCACTGCTTTCGCCCAACTTTTCATCATTGAGAATCCACTCTACTTTTTTTGCATTTCTTGGCACAAGTGCCTTGAAGACAATTGCCTGAAAGTCTGTGCGCAAATCTTTATCGCACGCAAATATCATCTCTGAAATCGGGTAGGTGATTTTGGGTTCGTGCGGCGATTGCTCTTCTGCCAGACGTAGTGAATCGTCAAGCGTGGAAAATGCTTGCGGTGGCAGGGGCTTATGCTGTGCCAGTGCCCATTCTCGATATTCGGGCGGATAGTCTTCAAACAAAGTCTCTTGAACAAACTCTCGTGGCGTGTTTGCTGTCGCTAGTGTCCCTGTTCGCTGATCAATCTTAAAGCGTCGATGCACAGTGCATCGCTTTTTAGGTAAATGATTCAAGACAAACTTTTCTTCAATGGCGCTTGGACAGTGTTCGCACACAAGGTCGCCAGAGAGCGGGCACACCTTGCGCACTTTCATCGTAGCTGGCATATCAAACTCGCTTTTCTGAAAGCCTTGTTTGTCAGGGTAGGTCTTGAAGAGGTGCATGAAGACATCGCGTAGGATTGGACCTGCACCATCGACTCCAGAAATGTTCTGCATCGGTGTGCCATCAAAATTACCGACCCAAACGCCAACGGTGAAATCTTCTGTTGCGCCAAATGTCCAATTATCTCGGAAGTCTTTCGTGGTACCTGTTTTACAGAGTGTGGCAAAGGGAAATCGCAGGACAGAGTTTGCTCCGAACGCTGGTCGGCGTGCCGCATTATCGTTTAGAATATCTGCGATGAGATACGCAACCTCCGGCGAAAGATATCGCTTTTGGCTCGGCTTTGCAGGCGCTAAGTCTGTCGTATCGCCATTTGCTTCGATGCGACGCACGATCCATCGCTCTGGCAGCCACTGACCGCCACGCATGAAAATCGAATAGGCGCGCACCATTTCTAACAGCCGCACGTCGCTGCTGCCCAGCGTGAGTCCTAAACCGTAATGGCTGGCTTCTTTAGTGAGTGTTGTAAAACCAAGTGAGCGGAGCAAGTTGTAAAGATTTTCTACGCCAACATATTCCATAACTTTTACTGCGGTGATGTTGTAGGAACATGCCAGCGCTTGGCGCAGACGCACAGGTCCATGAAATTTCTTGTCAAAGTTTTGTGGGAAAAAGGTTTCAGATATGCCTTCACTGTTCGGGCGGTCGATGATGCGGAAAGACAGTGGCAAGTCGGGTAAAATTGTAGAGCCGCTCATGCCTTTCTCGAGTGCGAGTGCATAGGTAAAAGGTTTGAGCGCCGAACCGGGCTGACGCGCCGCAAGTGCAGCGTTATATGCCCCATCAATCTCTGCGTTAAAGTAATCAGCCGAGCCCACCATCGCTAAAATATCCCCCGTGCGATTTTCCATCACCACAACCGCAGCGTTCGTTACATGATGTCCTCGCAATTGCCGTAAATGCTCACGCACATACCGCTCACAGGCTTCTTGCAGTGGCAAGTCGAGTGTTGTGTAGAGTGCTTGCGGTTGTGTCTTAGAGCGTTGCACTTCACGCGCAAGCAGCGCATCGACGAAATGTGGCGCACGAAAGGCTTGTTTTGCAGGCAAAAGGTTAATTGGTTGTGCCAGCGCATCGAGCAACTCATGTTCTGTGATGAATCCTAAGGCTAACATCCGACGCAGCACTTCTTCTTGTCGCTTCTTTGCTTTTGCAAGTGAGTGAAATGGATTATAGCGTGAGGGCGATTGCGGCAAGCCTGCTAGTAGTGCAGCTTCTGCCAGCGTCAGGTGCGAGGGCGATTTCTGAAAATAGCGCTCTGATGCCGCTGCAATGCCGAAAGTTTGATTACCGAAGGGCACACGATTGAAATACTCTTCCAAGATTTCATCTTTGGAAAGATAGAGTTCCATGCGCAGTGCAAAGAGTATTGTCCAAACCTTTTGCAGAATGCCACGCTCGGCATGCAAAACCAATCGAGCTGTCTGCTGCGTGATAGTGCTTGCGCCAGAGACAACCTGCATGGCTTTGACGTTCTGCCACGCGGCGCGCAGCACTGCGCCAATATCAATGCCAATGTGTGAGTAAAAATTTTTGTCTTCAATGGCAAGCATGGCTTGGCGAACATAGAGCGGTAAGTCTTTTAATGAAACACGCTGCAAGAGCGCATATTCATCGCTTAGAACTTCGCGCAGTAGCAAGCCATTGCGGTCGTAGATGCGCAAGGAATGCTGACGTGTTTGCTCAATGTCAGATTTTGAGACTGGTAGCAAAATGTAAAGTGTAGGCAGTGCTGCTATCACAAGCATCACAAGTGCTTGTCGAGTTGTCAATGCTGCTGCCTTCATAAAAATTTGGAAGAACTATTATGGCAATGCTCTACAGTCAGCAGGGATGTAATTACGCGCCGCTGTATTGCACAAAATGGAACATGCCTAAGAACTTCATAATCATTTGACTGACATCTTGCTGTGAGAGCACAACATAGTCGCCACGATCAATGACTTCGGAAAATTCATGTTTGCGCTGTTCGTATTCAGAGCGATCGAGACATGTTTTGAAACCTACTGCCTTTTCCATCAGCAGTAGCCATTTGAGGTAGCCATGCGTTTTGAGGAAGTATTCACCTATTCGAATTTTTTGCACTTCAGGCAGTTTATCGCTCTCATGTCCAATGCGCTTGACGGTACTTTCACTCATCCGCCTGCGCGCTTCTTTTGAATTGATTTCAATGATTGCTACAAGCGCATAGATGTTGCGCTGCTCCAAAAACTTCTGGAAGTGTTTAGCTTGCTCGAGCGTGCGCGGGTAGCCTACCATAATAAACGGTCGGCTGTAGTATTCATCGTCGGTATGGCGTTTGTCGTAAAATTCGTGCAGTGCCCAGTCTGCAACTTTGTTGCGTAACGCATCAGGCAAATACACACTGTTGCGCAAGCACTCGGCAATGATCTGACGCTCTTCTTCATTTTCAGGTGGGTACTTTGTAACCCATTCGGAGAAGGCAAACTTTGGCAAGCCTAACTCTTCACTCATCACTTGGGCTTGTGTGTGTCGACCAGCATAGGTCATGCCTTCAATGATGATGCAGGTATTAGCGTTTGGTGGTAAATTTTTGAATTCTTCAGCGGAAAGAAAGTTAGGTAAATCAAGCCAGTCTTTTGGCGGAAAGCGGTAGGTATTCATGTTACAACTCCTCTGTTTTAAGGGTCAGCTAAACCTTAGCGATGGCTTTATGAATTTACAACTTCCTTTTGAGACTTCCGACACCAGTTGTTAAAAAAGTCCGTGGGTGTCTGTGGCGAGTTTGTTTACAATTTTTACAACAAATTAGCACTTCTCTATGCAGAGATTTGTGTAAATTTGCCGCCTTAATTGCAACAAAAATTTAACTTCACAGTTAAGCATAAAGGAGTAATTTCCACACGTGAGACAGTATTTTCAACTTCACGCCACGACCGTGATTGGCGTGCTGCGAGATGGCAAAGCCGCTCTGGGCAGCGATGGACAGATGACGCTGGGCAATACAATCCTCAAGCAGTCGACGTCCAAAGTTCGGCGCATGCTCGGCGGTAAAATTTTGGCAGGCTTTGCTGGGGCAACTGCCGATGCGCTCACACTCTTAGAGCGGTTCGATGAAAAACTTCAAGCTCATAGCGGTAAAGTTGAGCGCGCGGCTGTCGAACTTGCCAAAGATTGGCGCACCGACAAATACTTGCGCCGTCTGGAAGCCATGCTTGCCGTGCTCAGCAGCGATCGTGCGCTTATCATCTCTGGCACAGGTGATGTGATTGAGCCAGAAGATAGCATCGTTGCCATTGGCAGCGGCGGCATGTATGCACTTGCAGCGGCGCGCGCTATGCTTCGTTCAACCGATAAAGATGCTCGCAGCATTGTCGAAGAGTCGCTTAAAATTGCATCGGAAATTTGCATTTATACTAACGCAAACATCAAAGTCGAGGAAATTTGCTGAACCTATAAAGAAATCACTCAACTCACGAAATACACTTTAACTAACATCTAAGGAAAAGTTGCACAAAACATGGCAAGAAAGTCCGTAACCACCGACACTTCTTCTGAAGAAAGCAAGGAGAAATCCTTGCAAAATGGCAAGCACAATGAGCCTTCTAAGCCTTCTAGTATGGCACAGCATTTAGAGCAACTGACACCACACCAAATTGTCCGAGAACTCGACAAGTATATTGTCGGACAACACGAAGCCAAACGCTCGGTGGCAATTGCACTGCGCAATCGCTACCGGCGCCAGAAGGTAACTGGACCGCTGCGCGATGAAATCATGCCCAACAACATTATCATGATTGGTCCTACAGGCGTTGGCAAAACTGAAATCTCACGTCGCTTAGCCAAACTTGCAGGCGCACCGTTCATCAAAGTCGAAGCCTCGAAATTTACTGAGGTCGGCTACGTCGGGCGCGACGTCGAATCCATGATTCGTGATTTGACTGACCTTGCCGTCAATATGGTACGACAAGAAAAGTCGATTGAGGTCAAAGAAAAAGCAGTTCAGCTTGTCGAAGAGCGTTTGCTCGACATTCTTTTGCCTCCTGCATCCAATCAGCCAATCGGATTTACGAAAGATGGTGAGCCTGAACATGAGATAGATGCGGAAAGTGAGTCAGAAGCTCGTCTGAATAATCGCAGTCGTGAGAAAATGCGTGAGCGCTTACGCGCCGGCAAGCTCGAAGATCGCACCGTCGAAATCGAACTTTCTTCTGACAATATGCCCACTATGCAGATTTTCGGTCCCTTCGGTCCGATGGAAGACCTTGGCGGCATGGTACAAGATCTGATTGGCGGGCTTCCAAAAAAGCGCAAGAAACGCCGCGTTACGATTGCCGAAGCGCGCACACTCTTGGAACAAGAAGAAATCCAAAAGCTCATTGATATGGACGCCGTCGTCAAAGAAGCAATTCAGCGCGTTGAGGAAACCGGCATCGTCTTCATTGATGAAATCGATAAAATTGCCTCGGCAGGCGGCGCCAGCGGCAGAGGTCCTGATGTTAGCCGTGAGGGCGTTCAACGTGACTTGCTCCCCATTGTTGAAGGCTCTAACGTGATGACCAAATACGGCATGGTACGCACTGACCATATTCTTTTTATCGCCTCTGGTGCGTTTCATGTCTCTAAGCCTTCAGACTTAATTCCTGAACTTCAAGGTCGTTTTCCGATTCGCGTCGAACTGAAAAGTTTGACAGAGAGCGATTTTGTCAAAATTCTCACGCAGCCTGAAAATGCGCTGATTAAGCAATACAGCGCCCTACTCAAAACCGAAGGTGTCGAGCTTGAGTTTTCTGAAGATGGTATTCACGCTATTGCCTGCACCGCCGCCGAAGTCAATGAGTCCGTTGAAAACATTGGTGCCCGTCGTCTGCACACGATTATGACGACGCTCTTAGAAGATTTGATGTTCGACGTGCCAGAACACTTGCCAAACAAGAAAATCGTCGTCAATAAAGAAATGGTGGAAAGCCGACTGAGCAAAATCGCTAAAGACCGTGACTTGAGCCGCTATATTCTTTAATGGCTTTTAAGTGCATGTTCATCTCTCGTTCCAGTAGCATAGCGTCATAAACGCTCTGCAAACAATTTGCGTTAGTTAGCGTATAAATAGCCGAAAGTTTTTGTTGAGTTTCATTAACCACAAACATTAAAGGGGTGCATCGCTATATGGCAAACGCATTTGTTTCAACTCGCGCAAATTTTGCGCAAGCACTTGCTGCGGTCGAAAAACGGGTCTTGCAGCAAGTCTATACTTGGATGACACTTGGGCTTGCGCTTACTGCTGCCCTTGCGTGGTACTGCGCCGACACAGCTGAAATTCGTACCTTCCTGGCACAGCATCGCTGGGTCATGTGGGTACTTATCTTCGCCGAATTAGGTCTCGTCTTTGGCATTAGTGCCATGATTAACCGCCTCTCTGCTGCCACAGCCGCCTCGCTTTTTTTCCTTTATTCGGCACTTAATGGCATCACGCTCTCGAGTGTCTTTTTAATCTACAATCTCGGCTCAATTGCAGGTGTTTTTCTTATCACTGCAGGCACCTTCGGCATCATGAGCCTCTACGGTCTGACCACGCAGCGCGATCTCAGCAGCTTTGGTAACTTGCTCTTCATGGCGCTTATCGGTATTGTGATTGCCGCCCTCGTTAATCTTTTCATCGCAAGTTCCGTGATGAGCATGATTATTAGTGCTGTCGGCGTGCTGGTCTTTACGGGTCTGACTGCCTACGATGCACAGCGCATTAAAGCCATGGCTTCTTCTGCTCTGGATGGTGAAAGCGAAGGCAAGATCGCTGTGATTGGCGCACTCTCGCTCTATCTTAACTTCATCAACCTTTTCCTGAGTCTGCTCAATCTTTTTGGCGGACGCAATGAAGAATAAGCCAAAGCAAGTTTCTTGGACGCGGCCCAAAATTAGCCGCCCTTTTTTATTTTTGCTTTAACTCAAGTTGATTATTTGCTGCTCAATAAACAAGATTCAATGCCGCCACTTTCTCTTCTCATCCTCAACGGAGCAAATCTGTCGCGCTTAGGCAAGCGTGAGCCTCAGCACTACGGCACGCACACGCTTCAAGAGATTAATGCGCAGCTTTGCGCTCGCTTTCCAGATGTGCACTTTGAATTTTTTCAGTCCGATTGCGAAGGCGAATTAATTACAAAACTTTACGATGCTGAAGATAGTGGTAAGATCGATGGTGTTGTACTCAATGCTGGTGCATACACGCACTACTCGCTGGCGTTGCGCGATGCCATTGCCGCCACTCGTCTGCCAGTTGTGGAAGTGCATCTCTCCAACATCTATGCTCGAGAACGTTTTCGGCACGTATCGGTCTTATCGGAAGTTTGTATCGGCGTCATCAGTGGCTTCGGAGAAGAAAGTTATGCTTTAGGTATTCTTGCTTTGCAAAGTTACCTTAAAACCCCCGTACGTCAAGGTAGAGAAATTTCAAATCAATGAAACCGGAACTTAAGGTTGGTCTTACGGTCTCGTTTGCACTCGCTTTGCTTGGCTTTGTGCTTTGGTGGGCAAAAGATGTGCAGGTTGGCAGCAAACAATTCAATGTTCGCTTTGAAAATGTCAGTGGCTTGCAAGCTGGCGACCCCGTCATGATTAGCGGCTTGCGTGTCGGTAAAGTCGACAATATCACATTGCGTGATGGGCATGTGAATGTGCTGATTTCCATTGCGCCAGATATTACCCTTTATCGCAATGCAACGGCATACATTGCCATGCTCGAATTGATGACGGGCAAAAAGTTGAACTCTCACAAGGCAGTAAAGATGCAGGCGAACTTGCCCAAGGTGAAACCATTCGTGGGGTTTTTCTGTCTGATATTCCCGAACTTATTGGCGGCGCGGGTGGCACTATTGATACACTCAAGATTTTAATTGCAGATGTGCGCCGCGTCTTACGTAATGCTGATGCATTCATCGGTGATGAAGAAGTGCAAGAAAATCTCAAAATTTCCGTGCGCAACCTTCGCCATGCCACCACAGACCTTGCTGTGCTTAGTCGTGATTTACGCAGCGCTAACATCAAAACCCTACTCAACAACATTGACCGCACTATCGGCACCGTCGAAAAACTCATCAATGAGATTCAGCCCGAACTCAAAGGTGCACTGGGTGATGCGCGTGGCACACTTCGCGATGCTGATTCGCTGGTTATTTCTCTTAAAGAGCTTACAAACCGCTTAAAAACAGACCGCTCTACACTGGTGGGTAAAGTGCTCAACGATGAAAAATTTGTTATGAAACTCGATAGCGTGGTCAGTAACCTTGATTCTATCTTGAAGTTAGGACAAAAAGAAGGCATCAAAGTTCAGTTGCGCATTTTCTAACTGGCTCAATCTGGGTTAGGAAGTTTAGCCGACTTTGCGCGCTGTAGTTCGATTTTGGCACGAATGAGTTTGAAAATAATGCTCAGAATAATTGCGCCAACGGTTATACTGATGATCAGATTGATATAGGTATCCAGTTCAGGGAATTGAGAGCCAAGAAAGTAGCCCAGTGAGGTGAGCGAGACTATCCAAGTTATTGCACCTGAGACACTAAAAGTAATGAAACGCAGGTAAGCCATACCTGCAATGCCTGCCACGGTCGTTGCAAAACTGCGGATGATGGGGACAAAGCGCGCAAAGAAAATCGTTTTTCCGCCGTGTCTGTCATAAAAAGTTTGTGTGCGCTGCAGATACTCTCTACGGAAAATCAGTGAATCTTCCCGCTCAAAGAGCTTTCTACCCAGCGCCTTACCGATGAAATATCCTGTGCTATCGCCTAAAATTGCAGCGGTGATCATGGTAAGATTGACTTCCCCAAAACCCAGTTTGCCACTTGCTGCAACAAGTCCTGCTGTGATCAACAGCGAATCACCGGGCAGTAGAAAGCCAAAGAACAATCCTGTTTCTGCAAATACAATGGCAAAGAGTATGAGATAGCCACCCCAGCGAATGAGTTCATCTAATGATGTAACCTGTTGCAACCCTTCCATTTGCCTTGATGACGAAAAGTGTTTATCGCCAACATCAAGCAGAGATTTCCAGCATTCGTTCCAATGGCTTCAAGGCGCGCAGACGCAAGTCTTCAGGCATGGTCAGTTCAGGTGCGCGATTTTTCATGCAGAGGTAGAGTTTCTCGAGCGTGTTGAGTTTCATGTAGGGACACTCGTTGCATGCGCAGCCTTTTTTTTCTTCGAAGAGCACTGGAATAAATTGTTTGTTTGGCGCGCGTTTTTTCATTTCGTGCAGAATACCAGTTTCGGTGGCCACCAGAAATATCTCGTCCTCACTTTTGACTGCGTAGTCAAGCAGTGCGCGCGTTGAGCCAATAAAATCTGCGTGCGACAGCACTGAGTCTTCACATTCAGGGTGGGCGATGACTTTGGCTTTCGGGTAGGCTGTTTTCAGACCAATTAATTTTCGCTCCGAAAATGATTCATGCACAAAGCATGTGCCTTGCCAAAGAATCATTGGGCGATTGAGCTTTTTCATTATGTAAGCGCCCAGATTTTTATCGGGAGCAAAAATAATTGGCTTATCATCAGGAATGCTCTGCACAATTTTTTCTGCATTTGACGAGGTGCAGATGATATCTGACATGGCTTTAATTTCTGCCGTGCAGTTAATGTAGCTTACAACTACAGCATCGGGGTGCATTGCTTTGAACTTGGCAAAAAGTGCAGGCGGGCAACTCTCTGCAAGTGAGCAGCTGGCATTCAGGTCAGGTAACAGTACCGTTTTCTCTGGATTGAGAATTTTAGCTGTCTCTGCCATGAAATGCACACCTGCAAAGACAATAACTTCGGCGTTTGTTTTCTTAGCAGCTTGAGCCAGTTGCAGACTATCGCCTAAGAAGTCTGCCACGTCTTGAATGTCTGGCTCTTGGTAATAATGCGCTAAGATGACAGCATTCATTTCTTTTTTGAGCCGCTCAATTTCTGCAAACAAATCTTGCTTTGCTGAAACCTTGAGCTCATCACTTAACGCAACATCCATTGATACTGCATTCATAGTAAGAAGCGCCTGTGCGCATGGAGTAAATTTTGACAAAGATCTTTCAGCGGACACATGAAGTTTTTGGCAAGAATCATCTGACAGATAGTTGCGCAAAACCTTCGTGTAAAAATAACACTATGCTGTATCCTACGCAATTTTCTGTCTATTGTTGCTTGCCTGTGTCAGGGAAAGCTGGTGAGGGCGATGTAGGCTGTTGTGCTTGTCTGATGCCTTCTTCCACACCTTCTTGACGTGCACGCTCTAATTCACGCCGACGAATCATTCGGCTTAATTTGTATGGGCTTATTTTTGCTTCACCTTGTGTTACGAAGGTACCAAATACTCCGTCGTTATAGTATAGCCAGACATTGTAGCCGACTTCCATTGCATCAATGAGTGCGACTCTATCAACTAACTCTTTTGCTTTTTTCTCATCGAGCTTGTGCACGTTCATTAGGTATTCCATCGCAATCTGTCGATGAGTCTCACCTTTTTTGACGACATGCGGTGCAGGCAATTTGTCTGTAATCTCCTTAATTTTTTTCTGCAAATCTTCAATTTGCTTTTCGGTATCAATCACTTTCTGCAGCAGTCCTTTCGTCGAGACATCCTTTTCCTGCTGAATCATGGTCAGCAAGAGTTCCTCTTGCTCTTTTGTAAAGCCAAGTGCCGTATCCAGTGTGATTTTCTTATCAGGGAATTTTTTATTGACCTCTCGGATAAGTTTGTTGAGTTCATCAGACTGTCTAAGAATATCCTGCTGACGCTCGTTAATTTGTTGTTCAGCGCGCACAAAGTCTTCAAAGTTGCTTTTTTCTTGACATCCTACTAGCAGCAAAAACAGCATCAGAAGGTAGAGAGGTTGGTTTTTCATTCGGTGATGAGATTTAGTCGTTGTTAAAATCTTCACGAATCAGCAGAAGAATAGCCGAATGCGGCAGAATGACATATTTTTCACCTTCAAACTCAATTTCATGCGAGAGGTTTTGCAGATAAATCGCAAGGTCGCCTTCCATGGCTTGCAGCGGGATGTACTGTGGCTTTCTGGCCACCTCTTTCCACGGTTCATCAGCATCTTGTGGCGGTGCTACCGCATAGCCTGGTCCCGTCTTCAGCACATACCCACTTTGAATTTTTTCTTTTTCGTGTACACCTGGAGGCAAATACAATCCTCCGCGTGTGCGCTCATCCGTTTTGGGCTTAATTAGCACACGATCGCCGATGATGATAAATTTATCCGTAATTGTCTGCATAGTACTTCAGTTTAGAGTCTAAATCTAAGAAAATAAAGTGCTCATAATGAGCACATGTATCACAGGTGTTTAATCTTTGTCTCAAGCTGCAAAATCGACATAGACTATAACTCTAAGTAGCGCAGAAACTCTTGCGCTTTCAGTGCCGAATCGTTGAGCAAGCTCTCTCCTGCTTGCGAGTTATAGGTTACCGCATACCCATAGCGCTCGAGCGTGCGCTGCAAGCGATAAGCATCGGGCACCCGTAGATGTAAGACGACAAATTGTGTATCCACACTATCTGGTGCAGGTCGAAGCGCTAGCGTTAATGTCTGCGCCTCATTTTGCTCCAAAAGACGAATCACTTCCGAGAGACGCAGCGACACCGGCGTTTCCAGTTCCATCAACACGCCGTCAGCGTTTAGTGAGAAAATTTCCATGGCTTGATGTTCTGCATCGCTGCGCAGCAGGACGCCAAGATAGACCGACTCGTTTCCGACGACGGGCAACAGTGCCGCTGGTGTTCGGCGAAATGCCTTTATCACTTCAAGTGGGTGCGCATCATGCTTCAGAGCAAGCGGTTCAGCAAACTCTACAGAGGCTAGCGTTTGTGAAGGGTTTTGTTCAGATGCCCTGATTAGTGCTTCATCGTTTTCATGAAGCAGCCCTACCAGTTTGCGCTGCTTTACGACGGGCAAGGCGCCATAGCCACTTGATTTGACCACTTTCAAAGCCTCTGAAATTTTATCGCTCGCTTTAAGCGCAGTGACATCTTTGCGATATTTAATTTGGCTCATTTTTCGCAAGCAGTTTAGTTATTCAATACTTTCAACAGGCAAAGTGATGAGGCACATTGATTGTTTGGACGCTTTTTTGCATCCATAGTTTCAACGTGGCATTGATACTGTGACCGCAGCAACGTCGGGTTCGATTTTCTCAACGCGCCGTGCATGCCGTCCGCCCTCGAACACTGCCGAAAACCACTTTTCCAAGCAAAGCATCATCTCCTCATCGCTCATCCATCGCGCAGGCAAGCACATTATGTTGGCATCGTTGTGCTGACGTGCCAGCGCAGCAATCTCAGGTCTGAACACCAGCGCTGCACGAATTCCCTTTACTTTATTGGCTACGATAGAAACCCCTACTCCTGTGCCACACAGCAAAATTCCTTGTGCACACTCACCTTGTGCTACCGCTGTTGCAACACGGCGTGCGTAATCAGGATAATCTACCGAGTCAGAGGAGTATGTGCCAAAGTCTGTTACCTCATTGCCCTGTCGCTCAAGCCATGAGATAACTACCGCTTTTTTTCAAAGCCTGCATGGTCGCTACCAACGGCAATTTTCATGCTTTAATACTCAATATGCTGCTGTTGTAAAAATGTCATCTGGCTGTTTACTGGCTCACCTTCGCGCGTTGTTTTCTTATACGTTCCGTCGGGGTAAAGCATCCACGACTGCACATTATCTTGAAGCATCGTCTCTAAACACTGCTTGATACTCTTTTTGAAGGAATTATCCAAAACAGGAAAAATAGTCTCCACACGTCTATCAAGGTTACGCTGCATCATATCGGCGCTGCAAGGTAGACTTCTTCATTGCCATTGTTGTAAAAGTAAAACACGCGACTGTGTTCTAAAAATCGTCCAATGATGCTAATGACGCGAATGTTTTCGCTTACGCCCTTGAGCATTGGGCGCAGGGAGCAAATGCCGCGCACGATTAAATCAATCGAGACCCCAGCCTGCGAAGCACGGTAAAGTGCCGAAATCACCTGTGGATCAACGAGTGCGTTGAGTTTGAGTATGATATGTCCATTGCCGTGTTGCTTGTGACAGGCAATTTCGCGCTCAATCATCTCAAGTATCCAACGGCGAATGTTCAGCGGCGCAATAATCAGTTTTCTGTATGTCTCCTGACGTGAGTAGCCTGTCAGATAATTAAACAGCTCGGACATATCGGCTGCAATGTCAGGATCAGAGGTAAAGAGGCTATAGTCTGTGTAGATGCGCGCTGTTGCCGCGTTGTAGTTGCCTGTGCTCAGATGCACGTATCGGCGCAAGCCATCTTCTTCACGGCGTACGACCAGCAGCATTTTTGCGTGCGTCTTCAAGCCTACAAGTCCATAGATTACGTGCGCGCCCGATTTTTCCAGTGCTCTTGCCCAGCCGATGTTGTTTTCTTCATCGAAGCGTGCTTTGAGCTCAACCAACACCGCAACCTGCTTTCCACGCTCAGCGGCTTCAATCAGAGCTTGCACAATGGGCGACTTACTGCCGACACGGTATAGGGTTTGCTTTATTGCCAGCACATTTGGATCGTGCGCCGCACAGTTTACAAAATCAATGACAGGCTGAAAGGAATCGTAAGGATGATGCAACAGCATATCGCGCCTGCGCAATAACGCAAACATATCCTCTTCCTCTGCAAACGGATTGCGTGGCACAAAGGGTATGTCTTTGAGATCAGGACGATCTATCGACATCACTTCCATCAAGCTGCTTAGCCCCAACGCACCGGGAATCTGATAGACTTTTCGCTCTTCAATTTCGAGATTTTCTATCAAGACTTGTTTGATGTAGTCTGGGATGCCTGGGTTGACATCCATTTTGACCACACTGCCGTATCGGCGTTGACGTAGCCCTTGCGAAATGGACTCGAGCAAATCGCCAGCCTCATCTTCTTCAATTTCAATGTCAGCATCACGTGTAACACGAAACGGATGCACTGACACGACAGGCACATTGGGAAAGAGTTTCTGAATGTTGCTTGCGATGATATCTTCAAGCCACACGAAGATCGTTTTGCCTTTAGGCAATTTGATGCCTTTGATTTTATCGAGTCGCACTAACCTTGAAAGTCCATCGGGTACTTTGACACGTGCAAATCGCAGCATCCCATCGACATCACTTCGCAGTTGCACCGCCAGTGATAGCGAGAGATTCGAAACAAACGGGAAGGGATGTCCTGGGTCAAAAGCCAGTGGGGTAAGCACTGGAAAAACTTGCTCATCGAAGAACGTGTTTAGCGCATGCTTGTAGGAGTCTTGCAAGTCCGCATATTTCATAAAAAAAAATGCCTGCGTCAGCAAGTTGAGGCATAAGTTCATCGTAAAACAAGTGAGATCGTTCAGCTAGCATTTCTGCTGTGCGCTGCCGAATTTCCAAAAGTTGCTGCATTGGGGACATGCCATCAAACGATAGCGTGTTGATGCCTGACTTGACCTGCTCTTCTAAACCTGAAACACGAATCATGAAAAATTCGTCGAGGTTGGAGCTAAAAATTGCGACAAATTTCACACGCTCCAGCAGCGGATGCGAGGAATTGCGCGCTTCGTTGAGTACACGCTTATTGAACTCAATCCAACTCAGTTCTCGATTAATGTACAGTTCCGGTGAAATGTTATCGCGCAAAGGCTCTGTCGGTATTTTGGGAAGTGTCTTTTTCGGTCTTGCCATTTGCAGTTGTTTGTATAAGCATCCGTAAAGAAATAACGAACATACTCATTCAGACAAAAAAACAAAAGGCGTTCATAGTTTAGTAATTTGCTACGTCTGGCTTTCATGAGTTTTTTGTGACACATTTCATTTCACATTTCGTGCTTAAAGCCTAACTTTTTATGATGACTTATTTCAGACTCATTATTTTGCACAAATGAAACGCATAATTTTTGTTGCCAAAACTTTAATTCAGAAAATCGATCGTGATGACTGTCTGGGCTTAGCTGCCGAAATGGCATATAACCTTGCTTTAGCCATTTTTCCTGCGCTGCTGCTTTTTGTGAGTTTTCTTAGCCTTATTCAAACACCAAAGACAGCCTTACTCATCTCGAGTTTCATTGGCACAGTGTTACCGCAAGAAGTCTACCAGCCTATTGGGCAAACTATTGAAAAGATCTTGGTGGAGCGACGGGGTGGTATTTTCACATTCAGCTTGATTTTCTCGTTTTTTTCGACGGCTGCAGTCTTCACCACTGTCATGAAAGCCATGGAGCGCATCTACAATATGCAGCTCAATTACAGTTTTTTTCGTCGCCAAATGGTCGCTGTAGAGCTGATGCTTTTGGTTAGCGTGGCTTTAGGGATTGTCTTTAGCCTCATCATTTTCGGCACAGAGCTTGAAAAAATCTTGGAAAAGCAACTCAAGATGTATCGGCTGGGTCAATTCTTGCAGTGGACACGCTTTCCGATAGCTTTTTTTGTGATGACACTTTCTGCCCTTATCGTCTACAAGTTTTCATTGCGTGTCGGACAAAAACTTCCACATGTCTTGCCCGGTGCAGTGCTCATGGCTCTGCTTTGGATTGTAGTTTGCATCTTGTATGGTGACTACGTCAAATACCAGTACTACGGACAAGGCTATACCGTGCTTGCAAAAGGTCTTGCAACGCTCGTATGGCTTTACATCAATGCATTGATTTTTCTGATTGGGGCGGAAGTTAATTGGTTGTTTTATAGCGGCATCATTGGCGGCACACCCTCAAAGCCCAAACAGGCGCCCCTGCCTGCCCCTACAGCAACTCCGATGAAAGCACAAGAGCGCAACTTGTCCCAGACTGAGGCTATACCTGAGAGCGTCATTGCACTTGATGAAATGCTCCCGCTCAGCCGCATTGATTTGCCACTTCCTCCCACGAAACCAAGTTCAGCAGAGGCGCCACCCAAACCCTCAGTACGCATACAAAACGTGCCGCCCCAGCCACCAGCCTCTTCACCATTGTCTTCTCAAAGACCTGACACGCCATGAATTGCTTGGTTAGGCTTCTGAACTTTTCTCTCATGCTTATGCTCTTTGCCTTCCCTTTTCGGGGCAAGGCACAGCCTGCCTCTGAAATCGCTTTGCGCCTTGATGGCAAGTGGCGTATTGCTTTTGGAATTTATGCGTCTAACAAAGATGCTCTTTTGCCTGATTACAGCGACTCTAATTGGATAGAAGCTAGCGTTCCTGCTTTTTGGAATGATTATGAATTTGCGCGTGGCTTTTCAGGACTTGCACTCTACCGCAAAACATTTTTTGTTCCCGAAGTAGCACGCGCCAAAGCGCTCTATCTTTTGCTTGGACGCATCAACAGCGTCGATGAAACCTATCTTAACGGCAGACTTATTGGTAAAACAGGTACGGTGCAGGCTCCTGCCGATGGCGAACTTCGTGCTTACCTTCTTCCAGATTCACTGCTCGAATACGGGAAACTGAACACTTTAGCGGTGCGTGTCTTTTGCAACAACCTTGACGGCGGCATTTATGCTGGTGTGGGCAAAGAGAAAAATCTCATCGGTGTTTTTACGAAAACTGCCATGCGCGCCGCACTGGGTCAGCCAGCAAAACCAGCTCCTGACAGCATCGCTAAAATTATCCGCCGCACCGTTGAGGTCATGGATACCATGCTGATTTCACGTCAGCCTGAAGCGTATATGAGCCTTGTGTCTGAGAGGTATTTCAACAACGGCACACGCTACGCTGAACAAAAACTTTTTGCGCAAACCATCACCCACGCCTGGCTGGTGCCTCTATCACTTACCACGACTTTCAAGTCTATGAAGTCTCACCAACTCTCGTCATTGCCGATTATGATTCAGAACTTAAATGGGAAAACAAATCAAGTTATCTCGGACATGATGAGCGATATTTTCAGTTAGAGCACGGGAAATGGCTTGAGATTGGTAATCAATCGCGCTTCTTTGATTTGGAAATCAACTCGGCATATATGCGGCAGAAAGTTCCAGTCAGTGTTTATTTGCCTCCTTCATTCTTGAACAGTCCGCGCCGAGCCTATCCTGTGCTTTATCTGTTGCATCCACAGGGCGGCAGCCACATGCTTTGGCGAGAGCTTGAACTTGATCGCTTTTTAGACTCACTCATCTATCAGAAAAAAATTGTAGAGATGATTGTTATCATGCCCAGTGAATGTAGCTCTTACTATGTCAATTCAGCCGATGGCAAACGTGCTTACGCCAATTTTTTCTTGGAAGAACTGCCTGATTTGGTAGAAGAAGACTACCGAGTGATTCGCAAGCGCGCAGCGCGCGGCATTGCTGGCGTTTCTTGGGGCGGCACTGCAGCCATGTTCTTAGCCCTAAAAGAGGAAAGGGGACAAAAACTTTTTTCTGCTGTCGGCAGTCTGATGGGCATGCTGAATTACACACCAAGCGCCCGTCTTGCTCTCGATGGCGGCGATAGCACTTTTTGGCGCCCCTACATGACCACTACACTCTTGGGGCAGGTGCCAGATTCAGCGCTTAACAACACAGACTTTTTCATGCTAATCGGTGCACAAGATATGTTTCGAGCCGGCAATGAACTTGCTGCTCAAACCTTGAGGCGCCGAAACATCAAACATACTTTTCTCATCCGCAGAGGCACGCATAGCTTTTCATTCTGGACAGCGCATCTTGCTGAACTTTTTCGTTTTCACTCTGAGGTCTTTCAGCGCCGCCTGAAAAAGCCTTAAAGCAAGTGCACCGTGCTGAGCGCTTATGTGCACTTGCCGCCTGTAGCTGAGATTGTAAGATTGATTTACGCTTGCGCCTTGCAGCTTAACTTTGCGATTTTGCAATTAGCTCGTTACCTTCTTAAAGAAATTCATTACCCCCTCCACAATAGCTGCCGGAATGGATGACACAGTTTTGAGCACAAAATAGGCTTCATCAATAGCAGGTGGCGTGCCAAACACGGATGGCATACCATCACTGTAGCCGTAGCGTGTACCATCTGGATTTTTCGGCGCACTGTCGGCTTTGGGCGCTGGAGTTACCGATTTTGCAATTGGCACAGTGGCTGGCTTCTGAGCAGGTTTCGCTTCAGGCGCAGTTGCTTCGGCTTTGGGCATTTCTGTAGGTGCTGTGGCAGGGTTGGCTTCACTTGCAGGTGCTGCGTCTTTAGCAGCTTGCTGTTGCGCCAATTTTTTCGCCATCATCGGCGAAAGTTTTTTCGGTTCATCAGCCATAGATGTTCTCCTTTCAAAGGTTGGTGTTACAGCCATGACAAATCCAAACTCCTGTTACAAAGTTAGTGCGCTGCGATAGCTTTTCAAAAGATATTTTTTCCATCGTCCAGCGCAGTGTATTTCAAACTTAGCATGTATTCTAGCTAAAAAGCTTGTAATTACGCTTGAAAGTTTTAATTTTGCAGAAAAAGCGACTGATTTACCTAAGTTTTTTAGGCAATTTACTCTAACTCTATCGTCAGCATATTCTGGTCTGGCATCAATTTTTTCCCAAGTGTAGTTATGTCTTGGCATCTAGATAAGATTGATCTAAAACTCATTGAAATGCTCTCAGAGGATGGTCGGATGCGGCGCAGCGAACTTGCAGAAGCTGTCGGGCTTTCAATTCCTTCGGTGAGTGAGCGTTTGGAAAAGCTCGAGGCACGTGGCGTGATTAGAGGGTTTACAACGATTGTCGACCTCAAAAAATTAGGCTACGATATCATTGCGTTCATTCGCATTACAATGGATTCCTCAAAGCACTACGCTTCACTGATTCAACACGTTCAAAAAGAAGATGAAATTACAGAATGCTACTCCATCACAGGTGAAGGTTCGCATCTGATTAAAGCCGTAGTGTCTGACACAGGTGCCCTCGAACAACTTCTTGCTCGCATCCAATCTTGGACAGGTGTTACAGGTACGCAGACCAGCATTGTATTGAGTGAAATCAAGAAGTCGAACCGCATCAACTCACAGAAAGCCATGAAAAGTTTGGAGCACAGCAAAAGTGCCAGCGGGCTATGAGGGCTTTGCAGCGCAATCTACGAATTACAAAATCAACTTATTCACTGCTAAACAAAAAAAGAAAAATGTCGACTCAAAACGGGACATTTACGCTATCTGAAAATGCAGCGCTCTTTGGTAGCCTTACATTCAACCATCATGTGATGCGCGAGCGTTTTGCCTGCTGATGTGTATAGCTCGCTGGTGCGCACACTTACGATGGGCGAAGAGCTTGATGAAAGCATTGCCGAAAGTGTCGCTCAAGCTATGAAGGAATGGGCAATTGAAAACGGGGCAACACACTACTGCCACTGGTTTCAACCCATGACAGGCGCAACAGCTGAAAAACATGACGCTTTCATTGCTTTCGACAAAGAAGGTAACTTAATTGAAAAATTCTCTGGTAGCCAGCTCATTCAAGGCGAGCCAGACGCCTCGAGTTTTCCCTCTGGCGGTATGCGCACGACTTTCGAAGCACGTGGCTACACTGCTTGGGACCCCAGTACTCCCGCGTTTTTGATGAAAGGCGCCGAAGGCACCACGCTGTGCATTCCCTCTGTTTTTATTTCGTATCATGGTGAAGCGCTGGACGAAAAAAACGCCCCTCTTACGCTCTGCACGCGCCCTAAGCGAAGCTGCCGTCAAACTTCTACACCTGTTGGGCAATACCAAAGTCACTAAAGTCAAAACATATCTGGGCGCAGAGCAGGAGTATTTCCTCATTGATAGATCGCTCTATGAACAGCGTCCCGACCTAATTATGACAGGGCGCACGCTCATTGGGGCACTGCCGCCGAAGAATCAGCAGCTTGAAGACCATTATTTCGGCTCCATTCCTGACCGTGTTTTGGAATTCATGCAAGAACTTGAGCGCGAGCTCTATCAACTGGGTGTACCTGCCAAAACACGCCACAACGAAGTTGCGCCGCATCAGTATGAAATCGCCCCTATTCACGAAGAGACTCCACTTGCCGCCGACCATAATCTCCTGATTATGGAAATGCTTCGACGTGTCGCCGAGCGCAAAGATCTGGCACTGCTCATTCACGAAAAGCCATTTGCAGGCATCAACGGTTCAGGCAAACACAATAATTGGTCGATAGGCGCTGATGTCGGTGGCAATTTGCTCGATCCAGGTGAGACACCAGAATCTAACTTGCAATTTTTTGGTTTTTTGGTTGCAGTTCTCAAGGCTGTGCACAAACGCGCCGCTGTCTTGCGCGCCTCCATTGCTAATGCCGGGAACGACCACCGCTTGGGCGCAAACGAAGCTCCGCCTGCCATTATGTCTGTGTTCCTCGGTGATCAACTTAGCGCAATTCTTGACGCTATTGAAACCGGGGATATGAAAAAGACAACTGAAAAGCAGTTCATTGATTTGGATATCTCGCACATTCCCACGCTGAACAAAGATAACACCGACCGCAACCGCACATCGCCATTTGCTTTCACAGGCAATAAGTTTGAGTTTCGTGCTGTACCATCGTCTATGCCAGTTGCCATTCCGAATATGGTACTGAACACCATCATGGCAGAAGCTATTGACGAGATACGAGAAGCAATTGAAGCAGAGATGCAATCAGGCAAAGACTTGGAAGCAGCTGTCTTCGAGGTCTTACGCCATGAAATCAAAGCTACTAAACCGATTCGTTTTGAAGGCGATGGCTACAGCGAAGCCTGGCAAAAAGAAGCTAAGAAACGTGGCTTGCCGAACCATCGCACCTTAGCTGAGGCAATGAAAGTGTGGCAGGACAAAAGCGTGCGCGAACTCTTTGTCAAATACGGCGTTTTGACTGAAGCTGAAATTGATGCACGATATACAGTGCGCTTGGAGCGATACATCAAAGCACTTGATATCGAAGCCAAGACACTTGCCATGATGATTCGCACGCAAATTCTGCCCGCATGCCTGCGCTTCCAAAGTCAGGTTGCTGAATCAGTCGGCAAACTTATGCAGTTAGATAAATCGCTCAAGCTCAACGCATCTACTAAGAAAAAACAAGCCGCCTTACTTTCCATGCTTGCCGAGGATATTGGAGAACTGATGTCGCGCACGGAGAAGTTGGAAAAACTTACAGCCGTGATTCACCACCAGAAAGGCGGCATTGAGGCCCAGGCAAAATACTGCGCAGAGGTCATTATGCCTGCCATGAACCATGTGCGTGAGATTGCCGATAAGTTAGAGGGAGAGATTGATAGCACGCTGTATCCTATGCCGACTTACATGGAACTGCTTTTTATGCACTAATGCTCAGCATAGATGCACTCGTGCTGACAATAATTGAGGATTGTGTGCTTATTGAGCAGAGTCACTCATACTGACGAAGCCCGTTCAGAGTCTTAGTTATTTTGCGGCTTTCACTTCCCTTCTCCTTTTGAGTGGCTGTGAAAGCCGCTTTGTCTTTTGCTCTAACTTTCACGGATTGTTTATTATCATTTGACTTATGCTTTGGCGCCAAGTAAAGCGGTTTTGAAGTGCGTCTGTCGGCTCTGATTTCAGGCTTTCCTAAAAAATACCTTTTGCAAATCGCCTTGATTGTGTTTATTATCTTAGAATGTAAAAATGACCAAGTCTTGCTGTATTGCGTGCGAGCACAGCACAGTCAAGTTCAATAGATGAAATTAAGCAAGGTAAAGCGCGGTTTAGTTAGAGAAAGAATGTGCGCTGTGTTCTTGCGGCGCTATTTTATTATCAATCAAACATGTTCAATCAATTTCATGATTGAGATAAATACACTTTGAAACTTTGAAAATTTTAACTCTCTAAAGCGACACAGAGGATAAAACGAAACGAAAAAATTTATGGAAGGGAATTTTTCTAATCGGGTTCAAGATGTTATCCGGTACAGCCGTGAAGAAGCGCTGCGACTTGGACATGACTACATCGGAACGGAGCATCTGCTTTTAGGTATCATTCGTGAGGGTGAAGGTATTGCTGTACGGATTCTCAAAAACTTAGGGTGTGACCTCTACAAACTTAAGCGTGCTATTGAGGAAACCGTGCGTTCTACTGGCGGGACACTCACTTTAGGTAATGTCCCCCTTACCAAGCAAGCCGAAAAAGTTTTGAAAATCACTTATCTCGAAGCCAAAATCTGCAAGTCGGATATTATTGGAACTGAACATTTGCTGCTTTCTCTGCTCAAAGATGAAGAAAATCTTGCAGCGCAAATCCTTTCGCAGTTTGGCGTCAGTTACACGACCGTGCGCGAGGAATTGGAAAACATCATGAGCGGTAAGACTGGTGGGGCTGTTACTGCTGCAGCCACTAGTGGAACCTCCGGTGGAAGTGGTCAATATCAACAACAATACGAATCACGAAAGATGGAAAAGTCAAAGACACCTGTTCTGGACAACTTCGGGCGCGACCTTACCAAGCTTGCCCTTGAAGATAAACTCGACCCAATCATTGGTCGTGAAAAAGAAATTGAGCGCGTTGCCCAAGTTCTCTCGCGCCGCAAAAAGAATAATCCTGTGCTCATTGGTGAGCCCGGTGTTGGTAAAACCGCCATTGCTGAAGGTCTTGCTCTGCGTATTGTGCAGCGGAAAGTTAGCCGCGTGCTCTATGACAAGCGTGTCGTTGCGCTCGATCTTGCTGCGCTTGTGGCAGGTACAAAGTATCGTGGTCAGTTCGAAGAGCGCATGAAAGCAGTGATGAATGAACTTGAAAAATCTAAGGACGTGATTCTCTTCATTGATGAGCTGCACACCATTGTTGGTGCTGGTGGTGCCTCTGGCTCACTTGATGCCTCAAATATCTTTAAGCCTGCTTTGGCGCGTGGCGACCTGCAATGCATTGGCGCCACCACACTCGATGAATATCGACAGTATATTGAGAAAGATGGTGCGCTCGACCGCCGCTTCCAAAAAATTATGGTTGAACCAACCACTGTGGAAGATACCATCGCTATTTTGATGAATATCAAAGAAAAGTATGAAGCGCATCACAATGTGCGATATAGCAAAGAAGCTATTGAAGCTGCAGTAAAACTTTCTGACCGTTATATCACTGACCGTCACCTTCCAGATAAAGCCATTGATGTGATGGATGAAGCTGGTGCGCGCGTACATCTTTCCAATATCCATGTACCAAAGGAAATTCTCGAACTCGAGCAGAAAATCGAAGACATCAAGGCGCTCAAAAATCAAGTTGTGAAGTCACAAAACTTTGAAGAAGCCGCTCGCCTACGCGATCAAGAAAAGCGCCTCATCGAGTCACTCGAACGCGCCAAGAGCGAATGGGAAAGGTCGACTGCCGAGAAAATTTTTGATGTTACCGAAGAAAAATGTTGCCGCTGTCGTAGCCATGATGACTGGTATTCCTGTCATGAAAGTGGCTCAATCTGAAACAGAAAAGCTGCTTAAAATGGCTGAGACCCTCAAAGCTGAAGTTATCGGTCAAGACGAAGCAATTGAGAAAATCTCGAAAGCCATTCAACGCACGCGAGCTGGCTTGAAAGACCCAAATCGTCCTATTGGCTCCTTTATCTTCTTAGGTCCAACAGGCGTCGGTAAAACGGAACTGGCTAAAGCGCTCACACGCTACCTCTTTGACAGCGAAGAATCCCTGGTGCGCATTGATATGAGCGAGTATATGGAGAAATTCTCGGTCTCACGCTTGGTTGGTGCGCCTCCCGGCTATGTTGGCTACGAAGAAGGCGGTCAGCTCACTGAGAAGGTGCGCCGCAAACCCTACTCTGTTGTCCTGCTCGACGAAATTGAAAAAGCACATCCCGATGTCTTCAACATTCTTTTGCAAGTCCTAGATGATGGTATTCTTACTGATGGACTCGGTCGACGCGTCGACTTCCGCAACACCATTATCATCATGACTAGCAACATCGGTGCGCGCGACATCAAGAATATGGGTATGGGCATGGGCTTCACGCAACCAAGCGAGAAGAGTAAATACGACAACATGAAATCCACAATTGAAGATGCGCTCAAAAAAGTCTTCAACCCAGAATTTCTCAACCGTATTGATGATGTGATTGTCTTCCATCAACTCGAAAAAGAGCACATCTATCGCATCATCGATATTTCAGTCGAGAAACTCTTCAAGCGTGTGCGCGATATGGGCATCTCCATTGAGTTTACTAAAGCCGCAAAAGATTTCCTTGTTACAAAAGGCTATGACCAACAATTCGGCGCGCGTCCGCTTCGTCGCGCACTTCAAAAATATGTCGAAGACCCGATGGCTGAAGAAATCCTTAAAGGCAAATTTACAGAAGGCAGCTCAATTAAAATCAAATACAGCAAGAAAAACGACTGTCTTGTGTTCGTAGACACAAGCAAGGAAACGGCTGACAAGGAAACCGATGAGACGGTAGAGGAGAAATAAGCCCTCTGGTTTGCTTCTCAATAGCGACAAGAGCCTGCACAACTGCAGGCTCTTTGTTTTCACAGCGTTACAGCATTGACTTAAATCGCATCAGCTTAAATCAGCAAGGCGCATCTCTAATTCCTCTTCGGACTGCACCAAGACTTGACGTGGCTTGCTACCATCTGGCGGTCCCACAATTCCATGTTCTTCTAACTGGTCCATGATGCGTGCAGCGCGTCCAAAACCTAACTTTAATCGCCGCTGCAAGAGCGAGACACTTCCCTGCTGATGTCTTACCACCAAACGCGCTGCTTCATTAAACATTTTATCGCGCTCCCCGCTGCTTTCCTCCTCATCATCGCCAAACTCGCTGGCAGATTTAGTTGCAGATTTCACATCCGGTGCGGGCAAGGGATACGACAGATCGACGCCTTTCTGCGCATAAATAAAATCCGTAACCGCTTCAACTTCTTCTGTTGAGACAAACGCATTTTGCAAGCGAATTGGCTTAGGTTGTGTTGCAGGTAAGTAGAGCATATCGCCATTGCCCAAGAGTTGCTCTGCGCCCATTGTATCTAAAATCGTGCGTGAGTCTACTTTGCTAGCGACTTGATAGGCAATGCGCGCAGGGAAATTGGCTTTAATGACTCCCGTGATTACATCCACAGATGGACGCTGTGTAGCAACCACTAAATGAATTCCAACCGCACGTGCCAGTTGCGCTAACCGTGCAATTGGCTCCTCCACTTCACGCCCAGCGGTAATCATCATATCGGCAAGTTCATCAATGACAACCACAATAAACGGCAGAGCATCATCAGGAAATTTTTTCGTTGAAGGCTTGCAGATTTCGTACCCCCGCTTTTGCCAAGCGCTCGTAACGATTATCCATTTCTTTCTCGACGGATTTGAGCGCATATACAGCTTTGCTGGTATCGGTGATAATCTGCTCCTCCAAGTCCTGAAACTTCACAAGAAAATGATGCTTCAGACGTTGATACGGAAAGAGCTCCACACGCTTAGGATCAATTAACAAAAATTTGACTTGCTCTGGTGAGCAGAAATAGAGTAGACTGGTCAGTATGGTATTGATGCCAACCGATTTGCCTGACCCTGTTGCACCAGCTACAAGCAGGTGCGGCATCTTAGCAAGGTCGTCGATAAAAATTTCATTTGCTATCGTTTTGCCAAAGGCAATTGGCAGTTTGAATTTGGAGCTTTTGAACTTCTCGCTATTGAGTAACGACTTAATGCGTACGATATGCGACTTGGCATTAGGAATCTCAACGCCAACTGCATTTTTGCCTGGAATTGGCGCAATGATGCGAATACCGCGTGCTGCCATCGCCATTGCAAGGTCATCTTGCAGTGCCACAATGCGGCTAACTTTCACATCCGGTGCAAGTTCAAGTTCAAAGAGCGTAACCCTTGGTCCTACCGTCGCTTCAATGCGCGTGATTTCAATTTTATAGATGCGCAATTTCTCTAAAAGTTTGCGCTTGTTTTCTTCAAGTTCCTCCAGCGACACGGTATCCTGTTCAGGTTCAGGCTCAATCAATAAATCTACCGAAGGGAATTGATAAATAAATTTCTCTTTTGTTTTAACCTCCAGTGTTCTATCGTCTAAATCTGCCGCCACATCTTTTACAGGTTCAATGATAGTGATTTGAGGCTCTTGTTCATCCAACACGGCTTTTTGCTCCGCTGCCCCTGCAATTTCCTCTTGTTGAGTGCTTATGATGCTTGATTTTTTACTCAAAAATTCTTTTAGAACATCGTCAATTTCGTTGTCAAATTCTTTTGTGAATGCTTTTGCCCAGTTAGTTGTGGTTCTTACTGCCAGCATGTTAAACGCTTGGGCTTCGGCTTCACTGAGTTTCTTTTCAAGATCGATATCGCTGAAGGGGTTGTCTTCCTCATCGCTTTTCTGCCCTATGCGGATTGTTTTGCCTTGTGCATCTGTGCTGTGTGTAGCCTCTTTTGCTTGTGGCTTGCACTCAAATTGCGATTCTGCACACTGACTTTCTGTCTTTATTGGTAATTCCACCACCATGCTGCTTTGTTGCTCTTCTCTGCTTAGTGCTCTGCCCGTCTTTGCTTCACTCTCTGCTACAAGCGGGCTTGACATCACGACTGTTGGCACTTTCTCACGTGGCGGCATGATGCTTTGTTCTGTTTTTGGCAAAATTGGCTCATGCTTTTCAGCGGCTATACTTGCCTCAGACTTCAGCCTGCTTTTTTCCGTTTCAGGTGTGTTGCTCTGTGGTGGTGTAAGTTCATGCTCTTCGATTTCTTCACGGTCATTTTCTTGCTTGGCATCTTGCTCGGCTTTACGGCGCATCTGACGGGCTTGATACCACTCTTTGAATCGCACTTGAGCTTCTGTTGCTTTGTTGCGGAAGAGATAGAGAACGCGGTCAGCAGTTTTCTGCACGTCGAGATCAATGAAGAGTACTATAGTTGCAGCAAGCAGCGCCAGCAGAATTGCCCATGCTCCAAATTTGCCGATAGCAGCGGTAAGAAAAGCTGCAACGAAACGCCCTATCGTGCCCGACATCACTTGACTAAATGAGAAGTGCGTGAGCCCAAAGAGCGACGCCACCAAGATTGAGAAGAGCACGGCATACACTGTAGCAAATGCCGCTTTCTCGTAGCCATTTTGACGAAAGAGTGTCCAGCCCCAGTAGCCCGATACCAACACTAAAATTGCAGTAGGATAGCCTAAAACGGATTGCACGAGGAAACCAGAGAGTTTTGCGCCAAAAAAACCGAGCGGGTTGCGCAGGCGTGCTGCAGCAAGTTTGCCTACTTCGGAGAAGAACTCAAAGAGTGAGACGTTTTCAATGACGGAATCATCATCAGGTGAGTAAGCCACAATTGCAATCAGCAGCAGCAGGGAGAGCATCAAAATACTTGTACCCAGAATTTCATGCTGACGCTGTGAGAGTGCAGCCAGTAGTGCACCCTTTGCTTTCTTTGTGGGTTTACGCCTTGGCTTTGTTGCTGACGAAGTTGGTGTGTCTGTATTTTTTTCAGTTTGTGGCATTACAATTTGAAATTTGGTTAAAAGCTATGCAGCAAGCACACACGACATGTGCGCCTGCTGCAGATAAGCCCTCAAATTGTAATGCGGCTCAATTTAATCAACGCGCTTGAATTTTTTGGTCTCAAGTTTATAGAGACGCAGCGCATTTTCTTCCAGAATCGGCAAGGCTTGTGTGATGTCCAACTTTGCGGCAAGTTCGATATCCTTTGCAAATCCAATCGACGTCAAGTATCTGCCATGATCGCTTTCTTTGAGCGCCGCCAGTTCATTGCCGCGAAATTTTTCGTAGAGAATGCGCGCTGCTAGTGCTGAATCCGAGATGGACATCACCTGCGCTTTTTTGTCGGCAAGCAGTTTATCGACCAGCAATCCAGCGCAGAGCGCATCTTCCAGCGAGAAACGATTTTCTTTGCCAGAGCAGATGATTGCTAAATTGTACTCGATATTTTCTGGCTTGACAAGAAATTCCTTTACGATTGAAAGATTGATGAAGGCAGCAAGTAGTATAGTTTTTGCAGCTTTTGCTTTAAGCAATGCGCGCGTACCATTCGTGGTGCAAAAGAAAAGTGTCTTGCCAGAAACGACTTCTTCTGAAAATTCTTCAGGAGAATTACCTAGGTCAAAGCCTTCAATGATTTTTCCATATCGCTCTCCGCAGAGCAAGGGTTTTTCGGCATTGTGCTCCTCCATCGCCGCGCGTGCTTGAGCAATGTCTGAGAAGGCAATGACTTCCTTTGCGCCGTTCTGCAGCGCTGTGATAATGGTCGTACTTGCGCGCAGCACATCTATTACAACGGCATGCCGTTCGCGCAGGTAGTCATCATCAAAACCTTCTGGTGTAAAAAAACATCAATTTTCATTAGCCGTTTTTCATGAAAAAGTCTTTGAGATTTTTTCTGCGTTGTATGCAGCCTGTCGCCGCTCTTTTGAAAGAAAAGGCAACGCCGCCACGCGTGCCTCCTCGCGCTTCTCTCTTACCGTGATATAAATCAGCGAGTTTGGCTCGCTGTACTCGAGTGCAACATATCCTGTGCCAATCGGCTTGTTCAGTGTCGGTGAAAGCGTTCCACTGCAGACTTTGCCGATTCTCTCTCCGCTTTGTGTGGTGATTTCAAACCCTTGTCGTGCTATGGCTCTGCCACTCATCTCGAAGCCAACTAGCTTGCGTTTTGGGTTTGCTTTTGCTTTAAGGCACGCTTCTTTTCCTTTGAACGATGGCTTGTTTAGTTTGGTTATCCAGCCTAATCCTGCTTCAATCGGGTTTGTTGTTTCGTCAATTTCGTGCCCGTAGAGCGCATAGCCCATTTCAAGACGAAGTGTATCGCGTGCCCCAAGCCCAATGGGTTTTATCCCAAACTCCTTGCCAGCTTCAAGCAAGCCATTCCAGAGCTCTTCAGCAAATTCGTTGGGACAGCATATCTCAAAACCATCTTCGCCGGTATAGCCAGTTCGTGCCACATACATCTCTACACCTGCGACCTTACCATATACAAACCCGTAATAGCGCACTTGTGAGAGGTTCAGACGCGTAAGTTTTTGCAGTGTCTGTTCAGCGTGTTTGCCTTGAAGTGCCAGCAGCGTCAGCTCGTCTGAACAATCTGTGAGCGTAAGATTATTTGGGAGATGTGCGTTCAGCCACGCAAAATCTTTTTGAGTATTGCTCGCATTGACAATTAAAAGGTAATGCACAGGCGAGACACAATACACGATGAGATCATCGATGATGCCACCATCAGGAATCTCTGAATGATTTTCATAGAGCATCACATTATATTGTGCACGCTCGGGTATGAGTGCCGCAACATCATTGCTGAGCATCTCTTGCAGAAAGTCTTGTGCACCACTGCCTTTTAGCTCAAACTTACCCATATGAGAGACATCGAAGAGTCCTACGGCGCACCGCACCGTGTGATGCTCTTCAATGATACTGCTGTACTGCACAGGCATCTCATACCCACCGAACTCAATAAGTTTTGCACCTAACTTGCAGTGTATGTGATAAAGAGGCGTATGCTTCACGCAGCGGAGATTTATTTCAAAGTTTCTGAGGCTAAAAATACAAAAAAGTTACTGGATTGCGCTGCTCTGCTTTATACTTTCCATGCTTTCAGAGCAGAAGCACACGCTAGCCCACACGACTGTGCTAAACTATATCTTGTGATGTCCAAATTCGCTTCCTTGCGATAGTTTAGTTTAGTTGCATGGCGATAAGCTCCTTGAATCTTGTCATCGCATCGGGGAGTTTAGCTGGATTTTTTCCGCCTGCCGTTGCTAGTTGTGCTCTACCGCCGCCACCGCCTTCGACTACCTTAGCCACATCGCCGATGAGTTTACCTGCATGCAATTTCTTTTTTTCTACAAGGTCATCTGTAATGATCGCCACAAGCGAGACTTTTCCATCAATGACACTGCCTAAGAGCGCTGCACCGCTTTTGAGTTGCTGACGCGCCAATTCTGCTACGCCTTGCAGTTCATCGGCACTTTGTACCCAATCAATCTCGCGTGCAACGACTTCAATGTCAGAGATGTGTTCAGGTGCATCAAGAATATCGTTGAGTTTGTAGCGAGCAGTCTCTAAGCGAAGTTTCTCTACTTGCTTTTCCATCGCGCGTTTTTCTTCTAAAAGTTTTCTTACTCGCTCTACGGTGTCGCTATCTGATGAGGCATTGAGCAATTGCCGCAGCGATTGCAATTGCATAAACTCTGCACGGAAGAGCTCTTCAGCGGCTTTGCCAGTAATCGCTTCCACGCGCCGCACTCCCGAGGCAATTGAGGATTCACTTACGATTTTAAAGAGCCCAATTTGCCCGATGTTATCTAAGTGTGTGCCGCCGCAAAACTCAATAGAGAAGGCAGGTATTTCCACAACGCGCACACGCTCGCCGTATTTATCGCCAAAGAATGCCAGCGCCCCCATTCGCTTTGCCTCTTCAAATGGCACATCTTCATGCTTGATGGTCTCTTTTGCGCTGCGTATCTGCTCATTGACCATGCGCTCAATTTGTGCCAACTGTTCATCACTGACTTTCTCAAAATGACTGAAGTCAAAGCGTAGGCGCTCTGGCGTCACCAGCGACCCTTTTTGCTGGACATGCTCTCCCAGTACTTTGCGCAGCGCTGCATGCAATAGATGCGTTGCGGTGTGATTTACCATCGTAGCATATCGGCGCTCTGCATCAACCTGCGCTTCAAGCTCATCTGGCAGTTCCGACACGTCAAAATCGTTAGGCTTCAGGGTCTGTTGCGAGGCGTTGTTCAGAATACGATCAATGATGTGCACGATTTTCTCGCCTTCTTTTTGTGTATCACACACAAAGAACGTGTATTGTGAAGATAGCAGCATGCCCGTGTCACCCACTTGCCCACCTGACTCTGCATAGAACGGCGTTTGGTCTAAGACGATAAAAAGTCTGTCAGCAGTTTTTCGCACCAGTCTTACCGTTGAGCGTGTTGTTAATGTAGTGTAGCCTTTGAATTGTGAGTCGCTGCCTTCCGAGAGTTGAATCCATGCTGCGCTACCTGCTTCAACGGATTGCACTTTCTTTTTGCGATCCTCGCGTGCGCGTGCTTTTTGTGCTTGCATCTGCGCTTCAAAACCGTTTTCATCGACACTTAGCCCAATTTCTTGTGCCATTAGACGCGTGAGGTCAAGCGGGAAGCCGTAGGTGTCATAGAGTTTGAAAGCATCTTCGCCTGCAATCACTTTTGTGGATTTGGCGCGCTCAGCAATCTCGCTGAAAATTTCCATGCCTCTATCGAGTGTGGCAAGGAAACTTTCTTCTTCAGCGCGAATGATTTGCTCAATAGCCTTTTGGCGCTCTTTGAGTTCTGGAAACACATCGCCCATCGTTTGCACCAGCGTCTCAACCAGCTTGTAAAGCGTTGCTTCATCTTGCCCCAGTTTCTTGGCATAGCGTACAGCGCGACGCAAAATTCGGCGCAGCACATAGCCACGTCCTTCGTTAGATGGTGTTGCGCCGTCAGCAATGGCAAACGACAGCGTGCGCACATGATCTGCCAGCACGCGCATAGCGATGTCAGTTTCGCTTTCCAACTTCGCGGTATAAGCTATACCAGTCAAGTCCATGATCTTTTGAAGCAGCGGCGCAAAAATGTCTGAATCATAGTTTGAGGTCTTGCCTTGCAGCACTGCAGTAATGCGCTCAAAGCCCATTCCAGTATCCACATGCTTTGCGGGCAGTGGCTCTAACTCGCCTTTGCTAGTGCGGTTGAATTGGATAAACACCAAGTTCCAAATCTCGATAACTTGCGCTGAGCCTGCATTGACAAGTTGCGCACCGCTTTTGTCGGGCGTCAGGTCAATGTGAATTTCAGAGCAAGGTCCGCATGGACCTGTCTCGCCCATTTCCCAGAAGTTATCTTTTTTGCCGTGCCGCTGAATATGCGAAGGGTGAATGTCCGTCACCGTTCTCCACAGTTCAAAGGCTTCGTCATCGTCTTGAAAAACGGTAGCGTAAAGTCGATCTTTTGGCAGTCTCCAGACCTCTGTGAGCAATTCCCACGCCCAAGCAATTGCTTCTTTTTTGTAGTAATCGCCAAACGACCAATTGCCGAGCATTTCAAAAAAGGTGTGGTGGTAGGTGTCTTTGCCGACATCTTCAAGGTCGTTGTGTTTGCCAGAGGCGCGGATGCATTTTTGTGTGTTTGCGGCGCGGGTGTAAGGGCGCGTTCCTGTTCCAAGAAAAACATCTTTGAACTGGTTCATCCCCGCATTGGTGAAAAGCAGTGTTGGATCATCTGCGGGCACAACGGGCGCCGAACGCACAATTTCATGACCTTTTGACCTGAAGAAATCCAGAAACGATTGACGAATCTCGCGCGATGTCATAGAGATCAGTTTGTTGATTAGAACTTGAAATATACGAAGGACGGCGCGGTCTTGCTAAATGCGATGCACGAGCGTGACTAATGATTTGCAGGGACAAAAAGAGTTACTTTGGGGCACACACTTTCGCGTGATGCCGTCGTTGCTATGCTTCGCCAGCGTTTGCAAAAAATAGACATCCTGCTCATTTACTGCTACTCTTGGCTGTGACTTGAACCCCAATTTTTTCAAGGCTTGTAAGACCGCATCCTTTCTTTGCTCATCATTGCCGTGAATTTCAATGATAAGGTATCGCACATGCTTCAAACTATGGTGATACGGCATTGAGAAGATTTCATGCTCTGCGCCTTCAATATCGATTTTGCACATATCTATTTTTTCGCCATCAAAATATCGGCTGTATAGCTCATCCATCGTTACGCCCTCAATCGTTACCGTTTTTGCATTCCCAGAAGTCAGCGGCTGGTAAATGTTGTCTGATGTCCCCCCTTGTCCGACCTGAAGTTGGAGCGATTTGGTCTCTCCTACTGCTGCAGCATTGAGTGCAATTACCTGGCAGTCTAAGTTTTGCGTCAAGTTAAAATGTAAGCGTGCATACGTATTTGGATTGAACTCTACTGCCACAACTTTCCTGAGTGCAATGCCATTATTTTTGAGCATTAAAGCAAATCCACCGCCATTTGCACCCAAATCCAACACGTTAATCGGCGCTTTAAAGCTCATCTGCGGCAGAAATTGCTGATACATGGGGGAAACCAGGACATGACGTGTACCGCTTTCATCACCAGCTTGGTGGTCTACCAAAATTTGCATTCCGTTGAGGTAATACACGTTCAGTCCGTGCTCTCTAAAACAGAGCCGCGACAGCAGCAGTTGCAAGCGATTGTCAAATTTCCAAAGTGCCTTTAGCCCATCAATTCTGTCGGCAAGAGCCATAACATCATCAAATCTGAAAACTTAGTTATGTAGTTTTTGCAGCATAGCATCAATACGAGCCAGCATGTTCTTTGGTGCGCGGAAACGCACTTCAATGTACTCCCCGTCGTAGTTCTTTTCGAGCACTTCGGTGGTGTCGTGCAGGAAACTGATGAACTTGTACTCGGAAATATGCACGCGTGCTGTGCGCTCTTGAAATTCAGAGTCCATCACACGTGCAATTGTCTCCTTAAGCTGTTCAATCCCAATCCCACGCTCTGCCGAGACAAAGACACAATGCCCGTAGCGCTTCTTTGCCGCCACAAAGTCAAAATCGGCAGGGAGTAGGTCAATTTTATTGAACACTGTAATCATTACCTTGCTTCTGGTATTCATCTCTGCCAGCGTCTGTTCCACCACCTGAATCTGCTCCTCGTAGTGTGGATGACCACTATCGACCACATGCAAGAGAATATCAGCATCGCGCACTTCTTGCAGCGTGGATTTGAAACTCTCGACGAGTTTATGCGGCAGCTTACGAATAAATCCAACCGTATCAGAGATGAGCGCACGTTTGTTGTGTTGTAGTATCACTTTGCGTGTGGTGGTGTCGAGCGTCGCAAAGAGTTGATTTTCACCCTTTGTGCGCATGTTAGGACAGAGTGCATTCATCAAAGTGGTCTTGCCTGCATTCGTATAGCCCACAAGCGCAATGCGTACCACGTTCCCACGCCACTTGGTTTGCGTGTGATGCTGCTTATCGTATTCGCTCAGTTTACGTTTAAGTGTAGCAATACGTCGCCAAACAAGACGACGGTCGGTTTCAATTTGTGTCTCTCCGGGTCCCTTCGTGCCAATTCCCCCTTTTTGTTTAGAGAGGTGTGTCCATTGGCGCGTAAGCCTTGGCAGAAGGTATTCTAATTGTGCAAGCTCTACTTGCATTTTCGCTTGTGCCGACTTTGCATGCACTGCAAAAATTTGCAAGATGAGCGCTGTTCGGTCAATGATTTTGCATTCTAAACCTTTCTCCAAGTTTCGCACTTGCACAGGTGAGAGGTCTTCATCGAAAATCACTACATCCACACCCTGCGCTTTGACAAAATTTGCAAGCTCATTGACTTTGCCTTTACCCACATAAAAGGCAGGCTCGAGCTGTGTGCGTTCTTGGATGAATTTGTGTAGCACAATGGCACCTGCAGTATCTGCAAGTCTTTCTAATTCACTGAGGTAATCTTGTACTTGGGATTTGAGGACTTCGGGCGGACGGCTCACGCCGACCAACACGGCTTTTTCGCGCGCAACTTTTGTATCCAATACTCAATATGTTTAGTTACGAAAATGCATTACTATTTGGCAAGTGAATTTAAGAAAAAACTTTTTTACGCAACAGTCTCGAGCACATTCTTGTATCTCTAGACCTTGATTTTCTCAATCATGCAGACGGCGTGCGCTGTGGCACCTTCGCCTTTGCCCACAAATCCTAAGCCTTCACTGGTTGTCGCTTTGATTGATACAGAATCAAGCTCTATCTGCAGGCAGCGTGCAATGTTTTTTCGCATCTGCGGAATAAACGGCGCAATTTTCGGCTTTTCCAACAGCAGCATCGCATCCACATTGACGGGTTTGTAATTTTGCCGCTCCAAAAGTTGACGCACCTTTTTCAGCAAGTATTGACTATCGACATCTTTGAAAGCAGGGTCAGTGTTTGGAAAATGTCTACCAATATCTCCCAGCGCCGCAGCGCCCAACAGTGCATCTGAAATCGCATGCAAAAGCACATCCGCATCGCTATGTCCATCAAGACCTTTGTCGTATGGAATCTCAACGCCGCCGATGATTAGCTTGCGCCCTTCAACAAGCGGGTGAATGTCAATGCCAATACCAATTCGCATCATAACCAAAGTGTTTGATTGAAGGCGTTTGATAATTTATCTTTAAGTCTTAAAGCAAATTAATGAAAAGCAATGACTCCAACATTCGCCTACTCTAAACTGCTCACGATGGTGCTTGCTGCTGCATTCTTCGTCTATACAACTGTAGGCTGCCAGCACACGGTTATCCTGAACGATGCACTCGAGCACAGAATGGCTCTCTCTGCACCTTCAACGCTTCCAGCACGCCCTGTTTCAAATTTCTCTGCTTTGAGCGATAGTGCGCAAACTTCAGCACCAGCACAATCAGATGAGATGCACGCACCAAACCGCACGGGACTGACAATTTTGGCAATCGGTGCTGTCGTGCTGATTGTTGCAACACCAATTATCCTATCCAGCATTTTGAGCAGCGGCAGCCGACCACAAGGTGGAAATGATGACAGGACTGGAATTTCCGCTGCTTCTACTGTAAAGGGAAACTAACCCATGTCGTACCTTACTCAAAGCAAAATCCCCATCAATATCCTGACGGGATTTTTAGGCAGCGGCAAAACCACACTGCTCAAGCAACTGTTAGCAAAAAACCAAGGGCGACACAAGATCGCTATCTTGATGAATGAAATCGGTGAAATCTCTATTGATGCCAAGTTACTTGAAGGCTTCTCTGTTGAGATGTTTGAGCTCAACGATGGATGCATTTGCTGCAGTATCAATGAAAATTTTGTTCAAGCACTTGATGAAATCGTTTCCAAACTCTCTCCTGACCTGCTTGTTATCGAAACGACAGGTGTTGCCAATCCTATCTCTATCATCTACTCCTTGCTCAATCCACAAATCGTGCTCGATGCGGTTATTACAACGGTTGATGCCAAAAACTTTCTGCGCATCAAAGATGAGGTGGAGGTGTGGCAAGAGCAAATTGAAGCAGCAGATGTTGTTCTCCTGACCAAAACAGACCTTGCAAATGAAAGTGAAATTGAGCAAGTCAGACACGAAATTCGTGCCTGCAATACGCATTGCCAAATCTTTAAATCGTCAGAAATCGCCCTTGACCTGGTCTTCGGCGTTGCCTACCCACGCCAACCCCTCGACATAAAGGAACCTCATCTTCACGATGCGCATCTGCACTTAGAA
>NSLH01000019.1 GCA_002763895.1 [Chlorobium] sp. 445 | reverse complement strand
CTAAAAATTCACGGCAACGGGGGAATGTGGAGGCCTACAGTTTCAGGCTCGCGCCGTCGGGCAAGGTCAATCCGAAAGCCATTGAAGCGATGAAGGAACTTGGCTACGACCTTACCACACACACATCAAAATCGCTCAATGAAATTCCCGATATCGAGTATGATTTTGTGGCAACGATGGGTTGCGGCGATGAATGTCCCTTTGTGCGCGCCAAGATTCGTGAGGACTGGGCAATTCCCGACCCGAAACACATGGAGCCCGAAGAGTTTCGCAAAGTGCGCGATTTAATTGAAGCAAAAGTCAAAGACATGCTTGCGCGAATTGGCGCGTAACTTTACTCGGTTGCGAAAATTTCTGCAAGCGAGAGTTCAATACCACTGGTGTGGTCGCTGACTGTGCCTTGTACGAAGGTTTTGGGTGGTGCAAATGCAGTGAAGACGGACACAGTTTGCAGCGCAGGTTGAATCACCCACACGGATTTTACTCCGATTTCAAGCAGAGCTTTGACTTTTTCAAGGAGTGTTTCCATTGCTTGCGAAGGGCTTTGAATTTCAACAGCAAGAATTGGCGGTTCAGCAAGTTCAGGTTTAATTTCAAGCCAATTAACGGGGCGCTTGTTGAAGACCAAGACATCGGGCGTAACACTTGCCGTTGGTGTCGGAATAGAGACTTCAGAGACTACGGAAAACTGCTTGCCGTATTGCTGGCGCAGACTGACAATCAGGTTAGCTTGAATGTAGCCGTGGTTAAAGTTTGGCATGGGTTTTCCGCGCTCGAGTTCGTAGTCGGAGAGTGTGTCAAGGACTTGCGTTTTCATCGTTCAGTGTTGTTTGAGTTGAAAAGAAGATACGAAAAGCGGAAAATATCGTGTGGAGTTTAGGCTTGAGTGTGTTTGAGTTGTAAGAGCGCAGGTTTCAAGGTGCGTGCTGTAGCAAGTGCGATGCCGTTGCAAGTCTTTTCGCTTGGACCGGCGATGTTAAGTGTTGAGGGTTGCAGTCTCAAGAGCCATTGGAGGATGGTGTGTGTAGCCTGTGTTGAGAAGGGGTTGGCAATCAGTGAAGGTTTGCCATAGTGTTGGGTGCACGCGATTGTCCAAGCAGTGCCGGGGTCGGGTTGGAGTGTATCGGGCAGGAGAATCAGTGTGGCGTGGCTATCGCGTACGTTCCATTCGGTGCGCAGGGAGCGGGCGATGTGTGGGGCGCGTGTGCTGTGTTCTTCGGGTGTTGGAATAAGCGGGAATATATCGGGGATTTGACCGTCTTCGCAGGCACGGTTGGGTGGGCACCAGCCGCCGATGTCGAAGCCAAGTTCGAGCGCAAGTTGCAGCGCGGCTTGATCGACGCCGGTTTGTCCGCCAGAGATAATTTTTGAAGCTTAGGCATTGAACCAGTATGTTACTTTTAGCACCACGCCGCGATTGCGAACACCAAAAGTTTCTATGTGATAGTTATCGGTATAGACGAGGAAGACATCGCTCATTGGGGCAAAGCGCCACTGCAAGCGAGCATTGAGGTTAATGTTTTCGAGTTGTGTGTTATACTGCAAGAATGCGGTGATAAAAAGTTCGCGTGTAAGAGAAAGATCGAAGCGTCCTTGCAGCAAAGTGAGTGTTGCACTGCGAAAGGGCTCGGGCAGCAGGATGTAATTTTGTTCAAGCCCAAGTGAAATTAAGCCGTAAGGTTGCGCACGGTAGCGTGCTGTCAGGCTATACTGAAAACGATTGCCATTGAAATACCCGCCATAGTTGCCAGAGCCAGAAAGAGAAAAACGCTCACGCAAGTCTGTCTCAAAATAAGCGCCATAGATTTGATACTCGTAGACCCCCAAGGACAGTTGATTGTCAGGTTCATTGCGTCCAGTAGGGTCAAAAGGAAAAGTCAGTCGAGTAAGGATGTCTCTGAAAGCGATGCCAAATCGAGCGGTGTTTTGCAGATTGAAAAAGTAAGTGAGCTCGAGCGCTCGGTCAAGTTCGGTGTTGAAGTCTTGCGATCGATACATATCGAGCCGAAAATCCAGACCATGATTGTTGATGAAATTTGACTTAGGGTAGAAGCGGTAAGTAGCTTGTGGTTCAAAGCGCCAGACCCCGCGTCGGGGCACGAAGCCGACTTCAGGGTTATAGTGCTCGCCGATAAACTCGTGGTTCCATTCCAAGCGAAACTCGGGCTGTTCATAGCGCAGGAAAAGTGCGGTAGCGTATTGATGTGGTTGAGCGCGTGGGGTAAAGTTATGGTGATAAAACAAGCGTCCAATCCATCGCCCATCGAAGGTGCCGAGATTAAAATCCACGCCAAAGACGCGATTAAAATCATTGCCTTCAATGCCGCGATAATTTGCCCCTTGACGATTGACGCCAAAGACCGTCAGGCTTGAGCGCTCAAAGAGCAGGCGTTGCAGTACAGCAACGGAGTAATTGTTCCCATTATACCGAAGCGAATCGTTGCGCGCTGTTTGAAGCGTGAGGGCGCCGATACGCCAATTGGCATCCAGATTGCCCGAGAGCCGCGCGCCAGCCAGAATTTGTGTCGGCTGACCGTTAAAGAGACCAATTTGGCGAGAAAAAATGGACGAATGCGTGAAAAACCCAGCGATGAAAAAAGGTCGCTATTTTCTAAGAAAAATTGGCGCAGTTCAGGAAAAAAGATGGTGAAGCGATCAAGGTTCGTGATTTGTCGGTCGACATCGACTTGTGAAAAATCAGGATTGAAGGTCAAGTCAAGGTTAAGTGCAGAGCTGAGAGCAAGTTTGGCATCGCCGCCGAAGTTTGCGGTCGGATTGGGGAATGTGCGCGTTTGGTAATTTGCATTCATGCTGCCAATGGTGTAAGGGATAAAAGAGAGATTTGCGCTACGGTTCTCAGGAGCACTCTCCCAGAGCAGTTCGCCAGCAAAAGCAAGGTTAGCGATGCGAAATGCGCGTGGAATGGGTGCCCAAGAGGAGCTTTCAGGGACTTTGAGGTTATTGCGTACAAAATTGATGCGCCAGCTGCCAGTGCCGCTCTTGAAGCGCAGCGTATTGAAGGGAATGGCAAGCTCTGCGATCCACTTACCAGAATCAATGCGTGCTTCTGCTTGCCAGGCATTGTCCCAAGTGGCACTGGAGCCAAACCCGCCGCCACCTGAAATGAGCCCTTCAGACTGTACGCCAAAAGGACTAACGCTGAACAAAAAGCCTGTGGTCTGATTCGAGAGCGGGTCTATGACGACGCTAAAGTTGTCGTTATCTTCGTAGCCAAAATCGCGCCGAAGCGATTGCACGACAAAATCGGCGTTGGAGTGATCATAGCAAATGGCACTGATGTAGAGTGTGGCATCGTCGTATGTGGCACGCACTTCGGTTTGTGCGCAAGCAAGTGAGGTATCAAATGGGAAGTTCTGTATGAAGCCAGTAGCAACCTCAGCGTCTTGCCACGCCTGTTCGTTAAGGTGTGCGTCAATCGTGATGCGGTCAATGGCTTTCTTGATAAAAAGCCTCTTCAACGAACCCACACGGATGGAATCAGCATGAGGGTGTGCAGGAGCGTCAGAAGTGACAAAAAGGAAAAAAAACAAGCAACAGACTCGAAAAACAAAACGAATAATGCGATTCTTGAAAAGAAAGTGAATTCCAAAATGCGAAAGAGACATTTGACGGTTGTGTTGAACGTATAGTGAAGCAGTGCTTGATTTACGCACCCATGCAAGTGAAAGTTGCCTGTCCGACACTATTTCATAGTTAAGCGATTTTGATGAAACGCTCAGATATTTTAGATTAGTCAAATCAACAAGTGTGTCAGCAGCGCAGTCAAGAACGCAGAAGGCAACATGCAAAGTATTATCTGTAACTGTGCACTTGCCTAAATATACGACCTAAACCCAAATGAGTGTCCTATCACGTCTAATCCGAGTGTTAAAAGCATACCAACTCTCAGGCTTAAGGTCAGAGCGTTTGACAGAGGCTCGCTTGGAGGACTTGCTACGTGAGTTTGAGCTGCAATACAATCGGGCAAGAGAAAAAGCCTATCGAGCGTATCAGGCGCAGCAGAAAGCGCATCAAGAAAAAAAACACTACAAGCAGGATAAAGGTTACAGCTACAGCGATAGTGAACAGTTCTATCAGCACAACTGGCGCGATTCTTATCAAAATCAAAGTTATGGAAGTTCATCGCGCTACAGCTCAGCATCGAGCATGGACTCAAAAATAGCGGGCTACTATGCGAACTTAGAAATTCCTTATGGTTCAGATTTGGAGACGGTCAGGCGAGCATGGCGAAAGATGGTCGCTAAGTATCATCCCGATAAGTTTGCTGGGCAGCCTGAAAAGCAGCAGATTGCAACAGAGCTCACAAAGGGCATTAACCGCGCGTACGAAGAACTCACGAAATATTTAAGTAAGAAAAATTGAACTCAACCACCAACTAAATCCGACAAAAGACTATGCAAAATCCGTTCAACGAAGTGGAAACCCGCTTCCAAGCGATAAAGAATATGATTCTGGATATGGACTTGAAGATTGTCAAAGAAGACGAACAAAATGAAATTTTGGTAGTCGAAGATGAAGAATACGGTATTAAAAATATGGTGATTGACTGCGAGGATACAATTTTAGTCATTGAGCAAGTCATCATGCCCGTGCCAGAAAATCCGGGTGATTTTTATGAAAAATTGCTCAAAATGAACCGTACCTTAGTTCATGGAGCATTTGTGCTCGATGAAGAAGGTAAAAACGTCATTTTCCGAGACACACTGCAAATCGAGAATTTGGATCCAAATGAACTGTACGCTTCGATTGAAGCGCTCTCGTTCGGTTTGGCTGAACACAGCAGCGAACTTCTCAGATACGCAAAAGCATAAACACAAACTCTAAAAATTTGAAGGAGGTTTTATGGCAGGATTATTCAGAAGAATTTTCAGAGTTGCGCAATCGGAAGCGCATGCAGTCGTCGATAAAATGGAAGACCCTGTGAAAATGACGGAGCAAGGTATTCGTGAATTGCGTGCTGATTTAGCAAAATCAATTCAAGCGCTTGCGCAAGTGAAAGCGGTTGCTGTGCGGCTGCGCAAAGATGGTGAAGATCAGTTGCGTCAAGCTCAAGAGTATGAGCGCAAAGCCATGGCGCTCCTGCAGCGCGCACAAGCTGGCGATCTGGATATGGCAGAAGCTGAGCGATTGGCAACAGAAGCCCTCAATCGCAAGCAAGAGTTTGAGTCGCGTGGTCGCCAACTGCTGGCTGATGCCCAAATCCAGCAGCAGCAGTCCGATGCTTTGCAAGCGAAAGTGCAAAAACTTCAATCTACCATCACGCGCTACGAAAATGAACTGATAACACTCAAGGGTAGAGCGAAAGCCGCTGAAGCCACGAAGAAAATCAATCAGCAGCTCTCGGGCGTGGATGCATCAGGTACGATTGCAATGCTTGAAAAGATGAAAGAGCGCGTAACACAAACCGAAGCAGAAGCCGAAGCCTACGCACAAATTGCAGAAGCCACGACAACCGTGGATGAGCAAATCAACAAAGTGTTGGCAACGCCCTCAAAAGCAGCGGCGTCCGATTCCTTACTGGAACTCAAGCGCAAGATGGGCATGTTGCCTGCTGCTGATTCTGGCACAAGTGCAACAAGCGGAGCAAATACAACTTCGTCAGCCCTCTAAACGCATCAGTCATCAAAAAGCCAAAACTTGCAGGGCAACTGTCATAGTTGCCTTTTTTCATACAAAGGCACGGTGGTGTGTTTGAAATCGTGACGCTGCTAAGGCATTAAGCTATACGCCGCTCGCACTTGGTTTTGAAGAAAACGCGTGAATCAAAAATTTTATTAGGATTGAGAACATTATTGGGATCGAGCGCAGCCTTAAAGCGACGCATGACTTCAACTTGGGTTTCACCAGCAGCTCGCTCAAGAAATTTTTTCTTTGCAAGTCCAGTGCCGTGCTCACCTGTAATGGTGCCACCAAAATCAATGGCGGCATTAAATACTTTTTCGAAGAAAAGTTCACTGCGATGCACCTCATCCTTATCGCGCTCACTGATCAGGCAAGTGGGGTGCAAATTCCCATCGCCTAAGTGTCCGAAATTTCCGACAAGCACTTGATGCGCTTTAGAAAAGCGTTGCGTCAGTTCCAGCATCTGAGGCAGGGCGGAGCGAGGCACACTAGCATCTTCCAAAATCGTGGTGGGTTTTAGGCGTGCCAGAGCAGAGAAAGCAGATTTGCGCGCCAGTTTCAATTTCATGGCTTCTTCGTCAGATTCAGCGGCTTTGACAAAACTTGCGCCCAGTTTTTGGGCAATGCGAAAGACCGTTGCAGTATCCTCTTCCACAACGGCAGCATGTCCATCAAGTTCAATCAAAACCAGTGCAGCAATGTTGGTAGGCAAACCAATTTTAGCATAGCCTTCCACAGCTTGAATCGTGGTTTGGTCTAAAAACTCAAACATAGCGGGCACGACGCGCGCATGCGCAACTTCGCCAACAAACTCACCGACCTTTGCCAGCGACTCGAGATGCACTAAAATCACTTTTGATGCCGCGGGTTTGGGCAGCAGTCGAAGCGTGGCTTTGGTGAAAATGCCCAGCGTGCCTTCTGAGCCAATGAAAACATCTTTGAGGTTCAAGCCCTGAACGTCTTTGATCGAACGTGTGCCAAGCGTTACAAGGTCGCCAGAGGGCAAGACAACTTCCACTGTAAGCACATAGTTTTTGGTTACGCCATATTTCAAACCCCGCAAGCCCCCAGCATTTTCAGCGATGTTACCACCAATGGTGGAAATTGTCGCACTGCCCGGGTCAGGTGGATAAAAAAGCCCTTTGGCTTCAACCGCTTTTTGAAGTGTCGCTGTAATGACGCCAGCCTCAACAGTGGCTGTAAAATCTTCCTCGTTAATTTCAAGGATGCGGTTCATCGGCGGGAAAAGCAAGACAATACTATTTTCAACAGGCACACTGCCGCCTGAAAGCCCTGACCCAGAGCCGCGTGGCACAACAGCAAAACCAGCTTGATTTGCCAGCATCATGATTTTAGAAATAATTTCGGCAGAGCGAGGAATAACGACCGCATCGGGCTTTTGACGCAGCATGGGCGTCGCATCGTAAGAATAGAGCAATTTGTCAAGCTCCGAGTCTGAATAGTTCTCACTGCCAACAAGCTCACGCAAGGTCTTGAGCACACTTTTTGCAATCATACTTATTGCTCCACACGTAAAAAGAAAATATGCCTGTTCGCAGAGCGGAGTGTCTCACGCAGGTTGGTTGCAAAGACAGTGTAGAAGTAAAAGGTGTCGTTGCGAAACGAAGGCAAGCTCTGCAAGGTCTGAGCACTAATGCGAAGGCTTTCTACAGTAGTCTCTATGCTCAAAACGCGACCATTGTCAAAGTTGGAATCAAGGTCAAGAATAGCATTGTACTTGATATTGCCAGATAAGTCAAAAGCCGCAGTCTCCCAAGAAAGTTGGAGCGTATCGCTTGTGCTCAAAACAACAAAGGAATCTTGTGCAGGCTTCAGGACGCGAAAAAGCCCAACTGTACGCCGAATAATCTCTGGTACGACAGGATTTTGCTGTTGGCAAGCCGCTAGTGTAAGCAGCGTCAGTGAAAGCGACAAAGCAAGAAGTTTCTTCATAGCTGAAGTTGAAAAATTTTGTGCACTAAACTAATCTAATCAATCCAAAGTGTGTAGAGGCACAACAGTTAGGGTATAGCAAAAGTAAAGACATCGCCAAGCGCAAGGCGATTAGTCCAATAGGTATGCACATCAGGCTGTTTTTCAATTTGCCCTGTACGATAAAGCCATGCTTGAAGTGATTCGAGATACTCTGCCGAGAGCGTAAAGTCAAACGTAAAACAGGGGACAGTGGCATCATAAATGGCGTTGCTGAGTGTATCATCAAGTGCCGTGCCCGTACGGCTAAGGTAAATGAGCTTGGTCTCGTCAGGGTGCTGATGAATAAAGTCAATGCTGTGTCTTAAAACTTTGAGCAGCGCACGAATGTCGGATTCTCGGGAAGCTAAAAGATGTGGCGATGTAATCAGAATCAGTTGGCAAAAGTCAGGAATGCCCCAATCTTTGAGCGCAAAGAATTCGGCTTCCAAGCCACGATGACGCGCTTCAATAATTTCAAAATTGTAGAACACAAGCGTAGCAACATCGGCTTTGCCTTCTGCAAGCGCATCCGTGTGGTAGAAACTATTGTTGACTGCGGTAAGCGGTGCGTCCTTAGGTCCACCATCCGCTTCAATCATAGTGCGCACAATAGCTAGACCGCCGGGACCGGGTGCACCCGGATACTGCACGCGTTTGCCGACCATATCGCGCGGACGCAAAATGCCGCGATGTTTCAAATACATCACACCGCCGTTCGTGTGCAAAAAGCGCGCAAAGCCAACAATCGACTTGCCCTTTGCAGCATCAAGCACAAGATGAATTGGCTCTGTAATCGCAACATCAAGGTCACCACGCTCAATAGCGTCAATCGCATCAAGGTGTGCTTTAGGCTCAATAAGCTCAAGCGAAAGACCTGCTTCTTTTAGCCAGCCTTTTTCTTCGGCAATCATAAACGGTGCGTGATCTGGGTTGAGAAACCACTCCAACCCCAAACGAATAACAGACATGGTAGGTGATTGTGTTATAGTGTTAAGGTATTCAGCACGAAAAAAGAACTCTTAACAAAAAGCACACAAACATAAAAGATACGTCCAATCTGTGTTTGCGCAAAAGAAAAAGGCGAGCATGAAGTCAATCGGTGTGCAAAGCAAGGTTTTGGTTTTGTGGAAAGAACCGTGTAGAATTGCACGCATTGTGCCAAAAAAAGACTCAAAATGAAAATTCCATTTGTTGATCTTAAAGCTCAGTACCATGCGCTCAAAGCCGAGATTGATCAAGCCATTGCAAATGTGATTGCAGAGACGGCATTTATCAGCGGCAAATATGCAAGAGCGTTTGAAGAGGCGTTTGCGCAATATCTTGGTGTAAAACACTGCATCAGTTGTGCTAATGGTACAGATTCACTTGAGATTTTGCTTAAAGCCATGGGCATCGGTCAAGGCGATGAAGTGATTGTACCGGCAAACTCTTGGATCTCCACCTCTGAGGCGGTCTCAAACATTGGGGCAATACCAGTGTTTGTGGATATTCTACCTGACTACTACACGATTGACCCGAGCAAAATTGAAGAAAAAATTACGCCGCGCACCAAAGCGATTGTGCCTGTGCATCTCTATGGCTTGCCAGCAGAAATGGACGAGATTATGGCAATTGCGCAAAAACACCAACTCAAAGTCATGGAAGACTGTGCGCAGTCGCACGGCGCAACCTACAAAGGTAAAATGACTGGCACATTCGGTAACTGCGCCTCGTTTAGCTTTTATCCTGGAAAAATTTAGGTGCCTATGGCGATGCAGGCGCAATGGTGACAAACGATGATGAAATTGCTCGCATAGCACGCTTGATTGCAAATCACGGACAGCCAAGGAAAAACGAACACGAGGTTGAAGGACGCAATAGCCGTCTAGATGGCTTGCAAGCGGCGGTGCTCAGCGTCAAATTGCCGCATCTAGAAAAGTGGACTGAAGCGCGTCGGCGCAATGCTGCACTCTACAAAAAGTATCTTGCCAACTTAGGGATCATCTTGCCAAAAGAACCAGCATATTCGCGCCATGTCTATCACTTGTTTGTGGTGCGTGTGGCAAACCGTGAGCAAGTCATAGAAAGACTCAAAGCAGAAGGCGTGGAGACAGGGATTCACTACCCAACGCCGCTGCCGCTTCTGAAAGCCTATCAGCGTTTTGGATACACCGTGCAAGATTTCCCTGTCGCTGCCTCGCAAATGCATCAACTTCTCTCTCTGCCTATGTATCCGGAACTTACCGAAGAAATGATTGAGTGTGTTGCCAAAGTGTTAGAATCTGTGGAAGTGCAACTGGTCTAAATTCTGCAAGCCACAAGGCACGGTGTAAAAACTATAACGATTGCAATCGCTCAATCAGGCGATCAATATCGGCGTGAGTGTGATAGAGTCCAAAGCCGAAACGCAAACGATTGGCACGGCGGTCAATATAAATATCCTTTGCTAAAAGTGCGGCTTCAAGTGCAGCAGCATCTTCGAGTTCAAATGTAAGAAAGTGTCCGCACTGTGTCAGATTGCGCGAGGGTCGCAGAGCAGAAAGTGGTAAAGCCTTGATGGACGATGCTTCAAGGCGCTGCAAAAACACGCTTGCAAGTGCTTGACGTAGTCGTCAATTGCCTCTACGCTAAGATGCTGCGCAGCAAGCCAACGCATAGCAGCATTAAAACGGTAAAGACCACTTGGATCGAAGGTTGCCCCCGCAAATCGCTGTCCGTCGCTGCTGTAGGCGACTTCCTCGTGGTGCTCTTCAGCAAGTGCACCAAATTCAGCAAACCAGCCTGTATAAACAGGACGCAAGGTGCAGCCCTTTGGCACAACTAAAAAGCATACCCCTTCGCCTGACTGCGCATATTTGTACCCCCCCGAGAGATAAAACACACGCGATTCAATCTTGCGCAGCGATGTAGGAATTGCACAAAACCCGTGATAGCCATCAATGACAATAAGCGTCTTGGGAGAAGCAACACTGCTCACGAGCCGCTCTAAGTCGGAGATAACGAACCCTGAATTGAAAAACACATGGCTAAAGAAAATCATATCGAATCTCTCGTTTGCAATTGCCTCACAAAAGCGCGCCTCGAAAGTCTCAAAAGGTTCAGTAGGAATCTTGCGTGCAAGAAGCATTGAAGGCATGGCTTCTTGCAAGCGTGCCAGTTGACGCGAAAAGCTATAAAACTCGCTGTCTGTCGTCAGAATTTTTACAGGCTTTGACCAATCGAGTGCGGAGAAAAGGCGCGCGACAAATTCATGCGTGTTCGGCGCAAAAACAATTTGTTCAGGGTATGAAAGCTCAAGCAGCGATGCAATATGCCGCTGTGCTTCAGGAATGACAGTCGAAAAGATGTGGCGCCATTTCTTGTCGGCATAGCGTGCGCTGTCGTCCCAGTATTGCAGTTGTGCCTCACGCGTGACATCAAGCCAAAGATGATGGCTATGAGCCGCAAAATGCAAGCGGTGTGGTGCAGCACCTAAAAAACGAGAGTAATGCGATTGATACATTGTCATGGACTGTGATGAGAACGAAAGATGTAGACTTGCTACCTAATAAAGCGAATCATTCGGCGAAATTGTGGCAAAATCTCTTCTGTAGTGGTTTCAATTAAACTCTGTGCAAGATCGTTTAATTTAGAATTCGGCGGACACATCCCAATTTGGTCAGCTAAATACCATGGCATTTCCCCTGGCACCGATGAAACCCAAATCACAGAGTACTGCGAGGCGATTTCATTTTTGCGAATAAACCGATTCTTTGCCAAAAGCTGGAAGACAGGTGATTCCATTGTTGTGATAATCAAAATCAGGCGAACTTGTGCGCCTTGCGGTTCAACAAGGCGCAAAGAAGGCGAACGATGAATGTGCGCCTTGAGCAATTTAACCAAACTATCACCGACAATATCGTTGCCGCGCCATTTGATTTCTATCGGGAATTTATCCGACGGTTGCGCTGCAACTTCTTGCCAAAGCATAGAGAGACTTGTCAAAAAGCAGAGGATGAAGAGTTGCATGAGAAAAGAAAAAATTTTATGCCTCGTTGCCATCGTAGTAATTTTGAAACAACTAAGTGTGCAAAGTAGCAAAATTGATAATGAAGAAATTACTTACGCTTGCCCTCTGCCTGCTGCTGGCGTTAGCAAAAGTGCATGCACAGCCCAGCCCTCAAAGTTTCTCCTCATTTCAAGCGTGGCGAGATACGCTTTTGCAACTTGCTTTGCAGAGCACGGATGCTGCAGGACGAGCAAAGCTCGATGCGTTTTGGTCAGCTATGCAAGAGGCACGTCGCATTCCGTTTGCGATTGGGGATTCAGTAGGGTTTCTCTATCGTGGCAATGCCAGCAGCGTGCGTTGGAATGGCGATTTCAACAGTTGGGGCAATGCTTCACAGATTCGCAATAGCGGCAACTTACTGCCAAATTCTGACATCTGGTTGCTTGAACAATCCTTCCCAAGTGATGCACGTATTGACTACAAAATTGTGCTCAACGGCTCGACTTGGATTTTGGACCCAAACAATCCGCTAACGCAGATGAGTGGGTTCGGTCCAAACTCTGAACTGCGAATGCCGAACTATCGCCCCTCGCCTGAGGTTGTTCTACGCACAGCGCAGCGTGGCAGTCTCTCTGAAAATCAACGCATACAAAGTGCACAATTAGGCTACACGGTGCAGTATCGAGTCTATACGCCGTTTGGATACGACGCTGCAAGCGCGCAACCGATGCCAACGATTTATGTAACAGACGGACACGAATACGCCAACGATGCGATGGGCAGCATGGTGATTGTCTTAGATAACCTTATAGCTGAGCGACGCATTCAACCGGTCATTGCCGTCTTCATTGATCCCAGAAATCCAGATAATCTCTCACAAAATCGGCGTGCGTCAGAATTGGTAACGAATGCAAATTATCTGAGCTTTGTGGCAGCAGAGCTCGTGCCGCACATTGATTCGCTTTATCGCACCGTGCGCCGTGCAGAACAGCGTGCGATTTTGGGCACGTCGCTTGGCGGATTAAATGCAGCGTATTTTGGTTTGAATGCCTCGCAAACATTTGGTTTAATTGCCATGCAATCTCCAGCGCTCTGGGTAGCGCCAAGCGTTGCTGCCGAGTATCAACAGCGGGCACGCTTGCCACTGAAATTTTTTCTTTCAACAGGCACACTCTTCGATGGCGAAAGCAATACACGAGCCTTTCGGCGGAACTTAGAAGAAAAAGGCTATCCTGTACGTTATCGCGAAGTCAACGAAGGACATTCTTGGGGAAATTGGCGCGCCTTGCTGAGCGAGATGCTCACTTACTTTTTTGCAGCAACATCGAGTGTGCGTGAAAGTGATGGTGCACTGCCAAAAGAATTTCGCTTAGAGCAAAACTACCCCAATCCATTCAATCCAACGACAACAATTGCTTACACACTTCCCAAGCGCAGTAAGGTGAGCCTGAAAGTCTTTGATGTGCTGGGACGTGAAGTCGCAACGCTGGTCAATCAAGTGCAAGAGGTTGGAGCCTATCGCGCATACTTTTCAGCGCACGGTCTGACTTCTGGCATGTATTTTTATCAGCTGCGCGCCGATGAATTTTCACAAACACGAAAAATGACACTCCTCAAGTGAGCGCGCCGATGCGCACCTACGGCTCAAAGCCATACTTCTCGAGCAGCCGATAGACATGCTTTGGAACAAGTGTCTGGAGCTTTTCAGGATAGCGCTCTTTGACAAAGTAGTAGTTGCGAATAAGATGAAAGTCAATAGAGTAGCGCGCAAACTCTATGCCCTTGAAACTAAATCGTGAGAGAATAAACGCCATCACTCTGCCGAGCCAGATTGGAATGCGTCGACCAGTTTGCTTATCGGCGCGTTGCCAGCGCTCGAGCATAGTTTGAACATTCATTTTGACCGCATCAGCGCAGCTGCCAGAGGATTCTTCAGGGAAAAACTCTAGTTCATCTTTGATGAGTTGAAAAAGCGTTTCACCTTTTTCTGTGCGAACAATGATAAACTGACGTTTTTCATCTTTGACAAGAGGTGCCGCTGCATAGCCAATTGTAATGTCGGAAAGACCATTCATGTAGTCAAAGCAGCTCATGCAACTGGGCGCAAAGACGTCAGGCTGCGAAAGTTCGCGTGGCAGTGAGAAATAAGGAACTTTTTCAATCTCCCCATTTTCATGTTTGAGATGCACCGTGAAATCTTGCATGAATTCATAATGCCGAACGGTGCTTGGAGATTTAGAAATGCGCTCCAGAGCCCAACGCAGTTTCTTTGGTTTAACATTATCGACGCACGGAATGCCGATGGTCAGAATCTGCATATCGCACAGATATGGAAAGCGTTGCTGGAAATCGCGCAAGACATGGATATGGCAAGAGGCGCCAATCACAAGAAGTTTTTTTACGCCTTGACGGTAGGCGGTTTCTAAACTTTTGAGCGTAGGTGAAATTACGGGCTTATTGCCACGCGCCTCATAAACTTCAGCGGAAGTGCGCGCTAAAACAGGTTCAGGAAAAAAGTAGTCGACTTTGCTGCGATGTAGAGTGGCAACAGCTTCAACCATGCCTGTTTCAAGGGCTTTGGCTGCAAGGCGCGTAATGATGCCACTCCACTGCGCCTCGGGAATCGGTGAGCGAAGCCGCGCAATATATCGCGCACGCATGATGCCAAAGCGCATTTCCTCTAAGTCCTCTTGTGAGCGTTCTCTACCGTATAATGCCGTTTCAGCATTGCCAAGCCAGCCGAGTTCGAAGACACAACTCTCAAAACTTTCTTTAGCGGGCCACGCACGCACTTGGCATAAACCACAGCTGCTACACAGTGTCTCCTTAGACTGCGGTGCGAGTGCTGAGGTAGGAATCAATGATGATGGCTGCGGTTGAGTTGAGCCAGTAAGATAAGTCATAAAGTTATACTCCTTTCAAAAAATGTAGAGGCGCTCTGCAGCGCATTTAAGCTAAGGTAAGAAAAACGGGGATAGCGGCAAATAGTGTGGGCAGAAGCGTTATGCTTATGAAGTGGGATAACATTTTGGTCTCAGGCAGAGCTAACCGCTACAGCATTGCGGAAAACACTCTGCCTGAAAACCGCAGGAAGCAACACACTACTGACTGCTTAATGTACCGACACTGGTTTGCACATCAACTTGAGGTGCGACTTCAGTAAAAGTCAGTTTGCCCTCACTTTCGCTAAAGCCGATTTCAATCGTGCTACCTTGCTTGAAGCGCATGCGCAGCAGTTCTTCTGCCAGTGGATCTTCGACATACTTTTGCAAAGCTCTGCGCAAGGGACGGGCACCAAACTTTGCATCATAGCCTTTCTCGATAAGGAAAGACTTTGCAGCATCGCTTAGGTGCACCGACATGCCCAGTGTCTTAAACCGTGCAAAGACTTTCTCGAGCATCAGATCGATGATCTTCGAAATATGCTCTTTTGTAAGTGGTTTGAAGACAATCACGTCGTCAATGCGATTGAGAAATTCGGGCGAGAAGAATCGGCGCAGTGCCTCATCTATAGTCGCCTTGACTGAATTGAACTTATCGTTTTCGGTTTCAATGGCAAAGCCCATTCTGCCTCTGGCGCGCATTTCAATATCGCGTGCAGCGATATTCGATGTCATGATGATAATGGTGTTCTTGAAATCTACACGCCGACCTTGTGCGTCGGTCAGAATACCATCATCGAGTAATTGCAAAAGCAAGTTAAAGACATCAGGATGCGCTTTTTCGATTTCATCGAGCAAGACGACAGAATAGGGTTTGCGTCGCACTTTTTCGGTCAGTTCGCCACCTTGATCATAGCCCACATATCCAGGCGGCGCGCCAACCAAACGGCTCACATTGAAGCGCTCCATGTATTCCGACATATCAATGCGAATCAGCGCATCATCATTGCCAAAGAGCTGTCGAGCAAGGGCTTTAGCAAGTTCCGTTTTGCCGACACCGGTTGGACCAAGAAAGATAAAGGAGCCAATAGGTCGATTCGGGTCTTTGAGACCAGCACGACTGCGCTGAATCGCACGCGCAATTTTTTCTACGGCTTCATCTTGACCAATCACGACGCGCTTGAGTTCATTAGGAAGTTGCAAGAGTTTCTGCGACTCGCTGGTGCCAACTTTCTCAACAGGTACACCAGTCATGCTTGCAACCACTGCAGCAACGGCGTCTTCTGTAACTTCAAAGACTTCGCTGGATTCTGCCCAAGCTTTTTCTCGTGCTTTGAGTTCTGTTTGCATGCGATGGTATTCATCACGCAAGCGCGCTGCTTCCTCAAAGCGTTGTTGTTTGACCATGTCCATTTTTTCTTTGCGCAATCGCTCAAGCTGGGCTTCTAAATCTAGAATATCTTGTGGCACTTTGATATTAGACAGATGCACACGGCTACCGGCTTCGTCGAGCACATCGATAGCTTTGTCTGGGAAGTAACGATCTTGAATGTATCGATCAGAAAGTTTGACGATAGCTTCAAGTGCCGCTTTGGTGTAGCGCACATTGTGATGTGCTTCGTAACGCCCTTTGAGTTGCTCCAGAATTTGCAATGTCTCTTCAGCTGTTGGTGGTTCAACCATCACTTTCTGGAAGCGGCGCTCGAGTGCCCCATCTTTTTCGATGTATTCACGATATTCATCGAGCGTAGTTGCCCCAATGCATTGCAGTTCGCCGCGTGCAAGCGCAGGTTTGAAGATATTAGAGGCATCAAGTGAGCCTTGACCACCGCCGGCACCAACAATGGTATGAAGTTCATCGATGAAGAGAATCACATCCGGCGATTTAGCAAGTTCTTGCATAATGGCTTGCAGGCGCTCTTCAAACTGTCCACGGAACTTTGTGCCAGCAACGAGAGAGGCCATGTCAAGCGCTACAACACGCTTGCCAAAGAGCACAGCGGGCACTTGCCGCTTGACAATGCGCAGCGCCAAACCTTCAGCAATTGCGGTTTTGCCAACGCCAGGCTCACCGATAAGCACAGGGTTGTTCTTTTTGCGACGCGATAGAATTTGCGTCACACGCTCAATCTCTTTTTCACGACCAATCACAGGGTCGAGTTTATCTTCTTGAGCAAGTTTAGTAAGGTCGCGCCCGAAGGTGTCCAGCGCAGGGGTCTTACTGCGACCCTTTGGCATGGGGCGCGATTTTGGCGGTTCAGGTGCCGCAGGTGTATCATTTGCACTTACAAGTTCTGGTTCATCGCTCTTTTCAGAGGACGCCGAAGCAGAAAGCAAGTCAGACTGCTCCGTGAGTTCGCGTCGCACATCAAGATAGGTTACGCCAAACTCCGAAAGCGTTTGCGAAACAAGAGATTGTTCATCGCGCAGCAGAGAAAGAAGCAAATGCTCTGTGCCGATGAACGATGATTTCATGGCTTGTGCCTCGAGCACCATACGACGCAGTGCCGTCTCAGCAGATTTTGTCAGGGGGAGATTGCCAAAGAACGGCACGCCGTTTGATGTGCCAATAACGTCTTCAATGGATTTTTTCAATGCATCAATGTTGACGCCCAGATTTTCTAGGGTCCTCACAGCGGTGTTATCCCGATCGCGCAAAAGACCCAGCATAAGATGCTCCGTGCTAATGTGGTCATATCCAAGCCGTAGAGCTTCCTCGCGACTGAAGCGCAAAGCTGATTGCACCCCACTGGAGAAGTTGCTGTCCATAATTTCTATCCCTCTCGTTTTTATAGCACGAACGGTGTGAGCCCGCTCACGCTGTGTTAGAAGATTCTTGAGTTCCACATGCACAAACGCTATGCCAAACTTAAAGTTTCGTTAAAAAAAACAAATTAGAGCAGGAAAAGTTGTCAGGCAGCATGCCAAAAAGTGTCCCTTTTATCAAAAAAAGGGTAATGACTATGACAAAAGTAATGCCAGAGAATAGGCAGAATTTTACAGCCAAACATAGGGCGCTAAAGCAATTTTGTCAGAGACTTAGCAAGTAAGCATAAGTTAGATCAATCACAGAAGAAAAAAACGGCTGTATCGACTGTAAAGAAATGAGATTTTGAGAAAGTCGAATTGATGAAGCGGGGGGCAACTTCTACATTGCTACGGAGAGAGAAGAGAACATTTAGCTGGTAGTAAGTGGCGGGGCAGAATTTTCAAACGCAGTAAACGAGAGGAGTATCAGCAATGGCAAACCGTAGCAATGTCAAATGGTTTGACGGCAAAAAGGCTATGGATTCATTTTGAATCCAAACGGCGGTGAAGATATTTTTGTGCATTATTCGGCTATCAACTCGGACCGCAAGTATAAGATGCTGGATCCTGGGGCACCGGTCGAATTTGAACTGATTACGACGACGAAAGGACTGCAAGCGCAAAATGTGCGGCAGTTGACACCAGTGTCGTCAGGAACACCGACATCAGGATCGGGTTCAAATGTGGATGGGACTGCAAGATAGCGAAAAAAGCACATTTCTGTCTCCGCTGTGATGCCTTTGGGGCTATACGCTAAGGGTGCGTGTAGCCCTTTAATTTTTTGCCAGCGAGACTTTAGGGTGCATGCTAGGGCGGAGAGGGTGGGATTCGAACCCACGGTAGTCTTGCGACTACATCGGTTTTCGAGACCGACCGATTCAGCCACTCTCGCACCTCTCCAGAGTTCCAGAGTTTCTGTAGAGTTTCTGTTAGCATCCTTGCTAACAGGGAAAAACAAGGGGGAAGCAAGAAAAAAAATAGCCTTGCAAACGCAAGGCAGTGTGTTGTGAGCGAGAGACGAGGTTCGAACTCGCGACCCTCACCTTGGCAAGGTGATGCTCTACCAGCTGAGCTACTCTCGCATACTCGCATAATGAACTCAAAGAACTTTCGTACAAGTTGGGATACAAATATGCATAAAAAATTTCTTTTGTGCAAGAGCTTTTTGCATAGCTCGGGCATTGGCGTAGCAAAGCGATTTCACTATCTTTGAAATTCAGTAAGTGCAGAGTAGTATGTGGTAACTCTACTTAAAACAAGAAGAACTCGAACTTGTGAATAGACCGATTCGCGTGCTCATAGCCAAGGCGGGTTTGGACGGGCACGACCGTGGTGCAAAGGTTATTGCTGCAGCGTTGCGCGATGCGGGTATGGAAGTCATTTACACAGGCTGCGCCAAACGCCAGAGATGATTGTGCAAGCGGCTCTACAAGAAGATGTTGATGTGATTGGTATCAGTGTATTGAGCGGCGCGCATATGACAATTTTTCCACGTGTGCTCAAACTAATGCGCGAAAAAGGTTTGAACGATGTTTTGCTCATGGGGGGCGGAATTATCCCAGAACAAGACATTCTCAAACTGCAAGAAATGGGCACAGGAAAACTCTTTGTGCCGGGCACGCCAACGGCAGACATTGTCTCTTACATTCGTGAATGGGTGCTCAAGCGAGAAACAAGCCAAGAAGGAAAGCAAGCGCTTTAGAACTGCGCTCTTTTTTAAATGAAGCCATGCAACACTAAACAAAAGTGATATGCTGAAATTTTTGGAAAAAGTATTTGGAACGAAGCATGACAAGGATGTCAAGCGTCTGATGCCGATTGTCGAGGAGATCAATAGCTACTACGAGGAATTTCAGAAGCTGAGCGATGATGAACTGCGTGCTAAAACTGAAGAGCTCAAAGCTCGCATCAAAGACTACACGGCAGAAATCGAAGAAGAACTAAGTGCTGAGAAGGAAAAACTGAGCAATCTCGATCTGACCTTTGAGGAAGCACAACATATCAAAGAGAAAATCGAGTCGCTTGAGAAAGAACTGCACAACGCCACTGAAGAAATTCTCAACGAGATTCTTCCCGAAGCATTTGCAATTGTCAAGGATACCTGCCGCAGGCTAGTTGGCAAAGAGTGGGTTGCAGGCGGCACGACGATTAAGTGGGACATGATTCCATACGATGTGCAACTGATTGGCGGTATTGTGCTGCATGAAGGTAAAATTGCGGAAATGGCGACGGGCGAAGGCAAAACGCTGGTTGCAACGCTGCCAGCCTTTCTCAATGCGCTGACAGGACGCGGCGTGCACATTGTTACTGTCAACGACTACCTTGCCAAACGCGACCGTGAATGGATGGGACCGATTTATGAATTTCATAATCTCAAAGTCGGGGTCATTCTCTCAGATATGACCTCAGCAGAACGCCGACAAAGCTACGCCGCTGATGTAACCTTTGGCACCAACAACGAGTTTGGCTTCGACTACCTGCGCGACAATATGGCAACCGACAAAGAAGAGGTTGTTCAACGTGGGTTTAACTATGCTATTGTCGATGAAGTCGACTCTGTACTCATCGATGAAGCGCGTACGCCACTGATTATCTCTGGTCCCGTCCCACAATCCGATACGAGTAAATTTATAGAGCTCAAACCAAAGGTCGAGCGGCTTGTTCGAGCGCAGCAGAACCTTGTGGCGAAAATTTTAAGCGAAGTCGAAAAGCTGCTTACCGAAAAAGATAAGATTGATAAAGATTGGGAGTTTAAGGCAGGGCTTGGGCTCTTGCGTGCCAAACGCGGTCAGCCAAAGAACAAAAAATTCATCAAACTCATTGGCGAAGGCGCAAATGCTCGCCTGATGCAGATGGTCGAAAACGAGTTTCTGCGCGACAACGCCCGGCGCATGCATGAAGTTGATGATGAACTTTATTACTCTATAGACGAGCGATTCCATCAAATTGATTTGACTGAAAAGGGGCGCCTGCTCATTACTGATGCTAATCAAGACCATGACTTCTTTGTGCTGCCTGATGTGGGCACGGAAATCGCAAAAATTCAAAATGATCCAAATCTTTCAGAGGCGCAAAAACAAGAAAAGAAAGACGAACTTTATAGAGTGTTTGCTGAGAAATCGGAACGCATTCACAATGTCTCCCAACTCTTGCGCGCCTACTCGCTCTACGAACGCGATGATGAATATGTCGTGCAAGATGGCAAGGTGCTGATTGTCGATGAATTTACAGGACGCATTTTGACTGGACGCCGCTATAGCGACGGGCTTCACCAAGCCATCGAAGCCAAGGAAGGGGTCAAGATCGAAGGCGAGACGCAAACGATGGCGACCATTACGCTGCAAAATTACTTTCGGCTCTACAAAAAACTTGCTGGAATGACAGGCACAGCGGAAACCGAAGCACAAGAGTTTTTTGAAATCTATAAGCTCGATGTTGTGGTCATTCCAACGCACAAAAAAGTCATCCGAGAAGATCGAGAAGATTTAGTCTTTAAGACCAAGCGTGAGAAATACAACGCTGTGATTGCAAAAATTGAAGAGTTGCGCAAGAAAGGGCAACCTGTGCTGGTGGGTACAACAAGCGTGGAAGTCTCTGAGACGCTATCACGGTTTCTCAAGATGCGGAAGATTCCGCATAATGTGCTAAATGCCAAGCAGCATCAACGCGAAGCGGAAATTATTGCACAAGCAGGACAAAAGGGAGCGGTAACGATTGCGACAAACATGGCGGGGCGTGGCACGGATATCAAGCTCGGTCCGGGTGTCAAAGAACTCGGTGGGCTGTTCATTCTGGGTACAGAACGACACGAAGCACGCCGCATTGATAGGCAGTTGCGTGGACGCGCAGGCAGGCAGGGCGACCCGGGTATCTCGCAATTTTATGTGTCGCTCGAAGATGACCTGATGCGTCTTTTTGGCTCAGAGCGCATCGCTTCAATCATGGATAGATTAGGGCATCAAGAGGGCGATGTGATTGAGCATCCCATGGTAACGAAATCTATTGAGCGTGCTCAGCGCCGAGTCGAAGAACAGAACTTCGGAGTCAGAAAGCGACTGCTGGAATACGATAATGTGATGAACCAACAGCGTGAGATCATCTATGCGCGCCGTCGTGATGCGCTCTACAAAGAACGTCTTCGCCTGGAAATCTTCGATCTCTTAGATACTTATGCCGAGCAAATCGCAGAAAAATATGTTGGCGATTATGACGCTGAAGGCTTAAAGGAGCAAGTGCTGCGAGAGCTCAGTGTACCCGATTGAACTGACGCGAGACAAATTTGCCGCCCTTGGCAAAGAAGGTGTAAAGGAGTTAGTCTATCACACCGCAAGCGAATTCTACAAACGCAAGGAAGAGCAACTTGGCAATGAGATGATGGGACGCATTGAGCGCTTTGCGGTGCTAAGTGTCATTGATGAAAAGTGGCGTGAGCACTTGCGCGACATTGACGACCTTAAAGAGGGAATTAACCTACGCGCCTACGGTCAGAAAGATCCGCTGCTGGAATATAAGAAAGAAGCCTTCGAGCTCTTTGTGCAGATGCTGAATGAGATTGCTGCACAAACGCTATCTGTTGCCTTCAAGCTGTATCCTGTCGCACAGCCAGTCATGGAGCCACGTCGTGTGCAGCGCAGTCGACTTAAAGCTGTTCATGCAGAGGCACAAAGCGCGTATAGTTCTAGCGCAGTGCAGAGCCAAGCAAACGCTGATATAGAGCAAGAAGAAGTGCCGAAGCAACAGCCAATCCGAGTAGAGAAAACACCCGGACGAAATGACCCATGTCCTTGTGGCAGTGGCAAAAAATACAAGAACTGTCATGGCAAAGCTGTAGCGGCAAGGTAAAGCAAACAAGGGGACAAATTGAGAACTTGATAGATTGCACTGCTGCCTATATTTTTGCAACAGCTAAAAAACACTCATATTCATGCATACCGCCTCATCACTGCACAAAAGCAGACTGCATGACTAACAAGATCAAAACTTTAATGACGCATATTCATCTGCGGCATGTGTTGGCTGCAAGTACCGCTTTATGGTTGCTTCTTACTCTTTTTCCTCAAAGACTGCTGGCGCAGCACATAACACCCTCGAGCAAGAGCGAAAAGATATCGCTTGAACCCTCCTCAGTGGTGTCTGTGGCAAAGGTAGATAACAGCAAAGTGCGGCTTGTATTAGAATTTGCTGTGCCATTCGTGAGAGAAATACAGGTAAGCGAAGACAATGTCGAGCAGGAGATTGCCTCGCTGACAACTAACCATCTGATGATGAATCAACTCTACCGCATCCCATCTTATCATTATGTTTTGCAAGCGGCTGTGCAATCGGCAAGGATTGTAGCGGAAGAGGGTGTCGGTGTGCTGCAAAATGTCGTGCTGAAAGCTCATCCTGAGAAGCTAAATGATGTGCCAATCGGTGCACGAGATGAATGGCGCGGGCAAGTAAAGGCAGAATTGAAAATTTCAGAGAAGGAAAACTTCCCAAAAGAAAAACTTAAATGGTTCTACGCAGGCTCTATGCGCGGCACACCGCTGACAAGCCTGACAATCTCACCATACATTTATGTGCCAGCGACTAAAACACTGCGCTATGCTCAGAAAGTTACAATTGAGTGCACACTGAATACACAAGAATCAACGCCAGAAGAATTTAAGGTTGATCTTGATGAAGCTGAATTGATGCGTCAGTCGCCACGCCGACGCAGTCCCTACACGCCACTTGAGAAAACCATAGGTGGCAAATTGATGTCCTTTTCAGAGGCGATGGGCGTGCAGCAGAGTGTCTTCGGGCGGTTGCCAGTAGTGCCAAAGTATCGCTTCATTGTCGACAAAGATGGGGTGTATCGCATTGGCTTTTTTGAGTTTCAAGATGCAGAACTCCCACGAGATTTTTTTCCGCTGATCCACGCACCTTCAGACTCTTCAACAAAGGACGCGAAGTGCCCATCTATGTCCGCGGTGAGCAGGATGGTCGCTTCAATCGAGATGACTATGTGGAATTTATTGGTGAAGCGCATCGCTTAGCATTTTCAGACCCGAATCGCCCAGAGATGTATAATGATCCCTACACCGATGAGAATGTCTACTACTTCTACTGGGAACAGACTCTCACACCGAGCAATCGAGGGCTACGCTTGGTCGAGATTCCAGCAGAGCCGCGGGGGATTAGCGGTGTGATTAACTTGCGCAATCAGTCGTTTCGCTCGACCCTGCACTTTGAGAACGATCTCTTATCAGAGCGATTTGCACTTGTCCATGATGTTTTCAACTCTCCGGGTTACCGACGCACACGCAATCACAGCGATGCAGGAGATAAGCGCTTCTGGGCACAAGTGGCAACAGACCGCGGCACGACATTACCTATCTCTATTCCAGCACCACAGACGAACAATACGACCGATTCCATCATTTTGCGTGCAGCTTTGCATGGTATCAGCAGTGCAAATGGGCGCAACCCACAATTTATAGCCAATATCTTCTTTAGCTTGGAAGTGGATTTCATACAAGTCATGAGAGCCGAGTGGGGCGATGGACGAACAAATCAACCTGCAGCTATCATTCGTTCAGGGCTCTCACCGTTAGCGCACCGATTACTTGGTGGGGTGTCTGCTGCACGGGTGGGGAGCGGCGAAGCCAACCCAAGTGTGTCGGCGCCTCTGTTTTACTTCAACTGGCTGGAGGTCACTTATCGTCGCTTGTATCGTGCTGTAGAAAATGAAATTGTCTTTACAACGCCGCCAGAGGCAAGACCGGGACGCTATCAGTTTGTAATCTCAGGGTTTACGACGCCTGATATTGAAATCTACAAACAAGGTACAGGGCGCTTAGGCAATTTTACAGTCGAGCAGTATGAAATCATTGATGAACGTGGTGAGAGAACAGGAAAATTTGAGTTCCGCGCCATTTTTCAAGATGAAGTGCTAAGCCCAGCAGACGTGCGCTATATTGGCATAACAAATGCAAAGAAACTGCTACCACTGCGCATTGAAAAAGTAACGCCTGCAAATCTCTTTGAGCCAAGTGTGAGATTGCGTGACAGAAATAATGCCTACAACTTCATCATCATTACCTCACGCGCATTTCTTACCGAAAAAGACGCAAACAATCTGCTAAGTCCAATACGCGCCTACAAGGAAAATCGAGAAGCCCGTCTGCGAGCTTTGCGTGAGCCCGATCGAGTGCTGGTAACGACAGTAGATAATATCTACGATGAGTTTAATGATGGTATCAAAAGTCCATATGCAATAAGGGAGTTTTTGAGTTATGCTTATCGAGAATGGCGTGAATCGCCGACATATGTGCTGCTAATTGGCGATGCAGTGTTTGGCAAGATCGCTCCAACTGATGTGCCCACGATGCATGTGCAAACCTACATTTTTGGCGCAACGGCTTCTGATGCTTGGTTTGCGATGATTGATGGTATTGATGCCTCGGGACAATTAGACCTTGTGCCTGATTTGCAAATTGCACGCATACCTGCACAAAATCAAGATGATCTGCAGGCTTACTTGCAGAAACTCATTACCTACGAGCAACAGCAAACCTTAGGTGAATGGCGCAACCGTATTTTGCTTATTGCAGGCGAAGCAGAAAGCGGTAGGGGCTCTATTGCTGATGGTACATTGGTAGATAAAGTGGTGCAGACCGATCAGCTCATCGATGGATACATTGACCGAACCTTGTTTGTCGATCGCTTGCACACTGCAGCAGGACGTAACCGTCTGGATGCCACAGCGCCACTTGATAAATATCGTGGAGGTCAAGATCAGCTCATCAATACCCTCAATCAAACTGGGGCGTTGGTTGTGAATTTTATGGGACACGGTGGCGGAGGTATCTGGGGAGATAGTCAGGTGCTAACACGCGAAGCCGTCGATCGCTTGCGCAATGGTACGCGCTTGCCATTCATTACCAGCATGACCTGTTTTGTCGGTGCCTTCGACGATCTTTCAAGCGTACGTGGAACTTTCGTCAATAGTCCTATTACGCTAACTGAAAAGCTCATCTTATCGCCGGAGCGAGGGTGCATCGGTATGATTGCATCAGCAGGGCTTGGTTGGTTTATCAATGATTTTTTAATGGCTCAATCGATTTACGAATTTCTGCTCAATGAGCGATTTCAAGATCTCTCGATCGGCGATATGCTCTTTCGTGGCAAAATTCGTTATTACTTGCAGTATCGCGATATCTACACTCTGCAAGCTCCAACCATGATGTATCAATACGGTGTGTTTGGCGATCCGGCATTGCGCTTAGCGCTGCCACGCAGAAGCACACCCACTGGAGAGCCCGCAATTCGTTGGGAACTGCCAACGCATCTGACAAACGTTGGGGGACGCTTGGTAATTCGTGGAACGGTAAACGGGATTACAAACGGCAACGGATTTGGCAGAATCACAGACCAAAATAATTTGGAAGTAACCACAAGTACAATTCTCTTTCAAGTCAGAAACGGCAGAATCGGGCAAGTAATTGGCGGTCAGTTTGCCGACAGTCTTGTGATTATCCTACCACAACCACCAGCGATTACAAGAACAAACATTCTCAATTTCTCGCGTGGTGGAGGACAGTTCAAAGCGCATATCATTTCTGAAGATGCAAGAGCAGATGTGAGCGGTGTTGTTCGCTTTAGCAATTCTGCACCGTTTATTCGCAGTGTGGTACCATCCAGCGACATTCGTACAAGCGAAAATCGAGCGGTGAATTTTACAGTGCGCGTTGATGCGCGTCAGCAGGTGCAAAGTGTAACGGTACGCGCAACTGTAACACGTGTCAATAGTGCGACGCAAACAAGCGAGACGGTCTTTGAGGCGAATTTGCCAACAGACTCAAGTGCACCCGGTGTGTTTGTAACAACAAGCAGCATTCCAGCCACAGCGATGCGGCGCGGTCATACTGTAACCTATTCAGCCGTGGTACGCGCAGGCAGCGAAGAAAGTCGTTCCGAGAACGTGCAAAGTGTCGTAGGCGAACGAGCAGATGTAGCAGCTGTGCAACAAGCCCGCGCAGGATTGAATCAGTTCTACGACAATCCTACAATTGATTTTTATCTCGAGGATAATCGTATCACGATTGGCGCAGAGGTCTACAACTGGAGCAATGTCGCAAGTCCAACACGTGTGATTTTCTACGAAAACTCTGTCAATAATTCTCTCTTTCAGAACATTCCCCCAACGCTGAGAGCAGTACGGCGAGTGATTGGCACGACAAATGTGCAAATTCCAGCAAATGGCAAAGTGCGTGCAACAGTGCCGGTTCCTGCAGACTTCAGGCTGCTGCAAAGCTACAACATTGCTGTGCAAGTTATTAGTGATACAACTATCGCACCAGATGTTGATGTCAGAAATAATCTCTCTAATCAGCGCACCATCACTTACAACCTTGTGCAAGTACAAAACACCACAGGCGCAAGTGTGCCAATCGATAACAATTGCACGCTAAGCTATGAACCAGAGACCTTTTCGAGAAGTGGAGCGCTCAAAGTAGAGCGTATTGAAAATCCCGTAAAAGTCGGACAGCCTGACAACGAATTTGTGCGACTGGCTTCACAATCTGACACCGCCACAACACGTTTAGCCTATCGCATCACACCTGTAGATTCAGCAATAACACTTGCGCGACCGCTGCGTCTTACTATGCGTCTGAATCCTAGAGACTTTGCCACACGCCGCACATTTGTCAATGGCTATTTCTTTTCTGAAGACATCGAGCGCTGGCTACGCATTCCAATTCAGTCGAAACCAGATGTCAATACGGTAGCAATCGACTACAACCGCTTTGGTACCTTTGCTGTGATGCATACCAACGACCAAACACAGCCGCGGATTACGCTCGGCATTGAAGGTCAGGAATATGCGCCCGGCGGGTTTGCTCCACGTCGTCCAAGAATCGTGGCGGTCTTGCAAGATCAAAACGGGATTTATTTAGATCGTCAATTCATTCGTGTCATTCGCAATGGTGATAGCTCTGCTGCGGTGCAAGAGAAACTCAATATTCCAATCTCTTCTCCAAATGCTAATAGCGTAGGAATTACTTACGACGATGAATTTCCGAACGGACAACAAGAAGTAGCATTTATTTTCTATGATGCAAATCTGAATGTGCGTCGCAGCGACACCTTGCGCTTTGTCGTTGAAGAAAACTTTCGTTTGCGCGTCTATGGCGCTTACCCCAATCCATTTGAAGACCGCACATTTATTGGCTATGAAATTATTGGTCAGGAGCCTGCCGATGAGTTTGAAATCAAAATCTATACTGCTTCAGGTCGGCTCATCAATACCTTTCGTCAGCCTGGTGTAGCGCCGCCCGGTTTTGAGAACAATGCAAATTTGACTTTCACGCAGGTAGGGGGGCGTGTGATAGAATGGTCAGGCTTAGATGAGCGTGGCAACAGCGTAGCAAATGGAGTGTACTACGCCAAAATACGTGTGATTCAAAGAGGGCGAGTCTTAGAAGAGATTATCAAAATCGCGCGCCTGCGCTAAGCCTTAAAGTAAATCAAGATGAAAAAGCAATTTCTGCTAATGAGTCTGGCGTTACTCATGTCAAGCTATGCAGTAGCGCAGGAAGAGCGATATGCTGCAGCTTTTTTGGATATCCCGCTGGGCGTACGCGCTTTAGGTGTGGGCGGACAGTTTACGCCAATCGATAACAAAGATGGCTCTGCGTTCTTTTGGAACCCGTCTGCGCTTGCACTCATCAAGGGCAAGTATATCTCAACGATGTATTCCAATCAGTTTGGCTCAATTGGCAATCCACTCTCAAATTACTTCCACATTGGCTACTCTCAAGATTTAGGTGCAGGTATCGGTGCCTCATTTAATTGGATTCGCAACAGTGTTGCAAATATCCCCTTGACCGATGAACCAACAGGCTCACGAGGCGACTACTTCCGACAAATTCGAGCGGGTATTTTAGACAATGGTGGCGCAACGTTCTCAAACAATGATGATGCGCTATTCATCTCGATTGCCAAGACACTGATCAATACCGTCGATTTTGGTTGGCAATATTTTCGCTTGCCGATTGAAATCCCACTGGGCGTAACCTTCAAGTATGTGTCGCAAAGTTTTGGCGGCGATCGACGTGTGAGCTTTTCGGGCAATGGTGTGGGCGTCGATATCGGCACACTCATCAAGTTTAAACTCGGAGACTTCATTGGCAGACAAATCTTCGGTGATCTCGTCTTTGGCTTGACGGTCAAAGATCTGTTCAATACCACGATTGCATGGAATACAGACCTGAGAACGCGCGCAGCTATTCCACGCTCATTTCTGATTCACGCCTCGTACAAACAGCCACTAGAATTTCTATACAGTTCGGTGATTCTGCTCATCACACGCGACACAAAGTATGAAGGACTGACCTCGCTAGGATTAGAATACCGTTTCCGTGATTTGCTCGCCCTACGCATCGGCAGTTATGACCGTAATCTAACACTCGGTGCAGGCATCTTTCTCTTTCGTGCGTTCTACATTGACTATGCGTATCAATCGAGCGAATTAGGCGCCCCGCACCGAATTGGGCTAACTGTAAACTTAGCAGAGTTTTTCTAGCTGTAAGCGATGACGAGAACAGGGATTTTTCTTATTGGGGCTGTTGCAATGAGTCTGCTCTTGCTGGGCTGTCCGCCTGACCCAGAGCCCCCAGCACCGCGTCGACCGCAGTTCGTGCCAAAGTCATCTGATACGGCAAAAGTAGAGCGCGGCATTCGCCCAGTGCCGGGACAAAATGCAATTCGATTAGAATGGTTTAGAAATACCGAAAGAGACCTTGCAGGATATCGTGTCTTTAGAACCAGTGAAGTCGCACAGGATACCACGCTGCCGATTAACTTTCGACTGCTGCGTGAGATTCCACTGGGCTCGCAAGAAGCAATTGGGCTGCCCGACACGGTGTTTATTGATGCAGCAGCTGTACCAGATGTACAATACTACTATCAGATCGAAGCCTACACGCGCAGGGGAGCACGAAGTGAGCGTTCAGTGCCAGAATCATTTCGCTTGGCAACGCGTGTGGAACCACGAACACCGATTGGGCAACTGGTGTTCTCACGCAGTGATACAACCATCTACTTTGAGTGGGGCAAACCCTCATTCGCAAGCGGATTCTATGTGCTCAAGCTCTATGAGTTCCGAGGATTTGATACCTTCTTTGAAGAAGACTGCGTGGCTATTTTGTATGATGGCTCAAGTTTCCGTGATCGGGATACAGTGAGCATTAATTTTGGTCAAGTGTTTCAAGCGCCAAGTCCAGTAAGGCGGATTCCAAATGGCTTGCGGGTTTTTAAGCGCTTGGAGAGTGGCGTACAATATCGCTGGCAGGTTCAAGCCTTCCCAGAAGATATTGACCGACGCTATGGCACCGCATCAGAACTTTTGGGATTTCGCGTGAGCATAAATTAGGTCCGTTAAAAAACCATAAAATTTGCCGAAATGCGAAAAAAAGTTTGCTTTGTCGTCCTACTTTGTGTAATTTTCGCACAAAGTGTTTCAGAAGCCCAAGTATTTGGAACAACACCGCAAGGTGAGACTCCTCAAAGCCCAAGTAGTGCGCCGTCGGCATATTTTTTTGGTCAAGGACAAGGGATCTTAATTGATGTAAATCTTTGGGGTCAAGTGCGCAGTCCAGGAAAATACTATGTGCCCTACAATACTGACCTTGTATCCTTACTCTCAATTGCGGGAGGACCAGCCCCAACAGCAAAACTCGATGATATTCGCATTGTACGATATGCTCGGGTGGACAGCGCAGTAGTGGAGAAAGTGGTGCGAGTCGATATAGACAAGTTCATTGAAACAGGGGAACAAAATTTTCCAGCACTGCTACGAGGTGATACGGTGATTGTGCCCGGCGGTCCAATTAGTGTGTTGAATACCATTATTACCGTAACAAATGCTATATTTGGCATTGTGAATGCTATATTCCTCATCGTCATCCTGAACCGCGAACTTGCAAGAAACTAAACTGGAAACCATAGACGATCAATCGGAGGATAAATACAATGAGAAAAACGCTTTACCTACTTCTGCTCACTGTTCTTTTAGGAGGAATCGCTGCGGAGACGAGGGCACAGTACGCTTTTACAGCAAGTAGTCGCCTCATTCGCACTCAAGAGGCACTTAATCCTAAGCAGGGCAGCCTTACCTTCTTTTCGCATTTTGATTTTAGTACAGTTGCAGGAGCCTATGCAGGACAGTTAGGAAATCTTGTAGCGCATTCTATCGTAACCAACTCGATTCACCTCGACTACGCCTTCACAAATAATATCTTGGTAGCACTCAATCCGCTTATCTACAGCGACATTCATCATCAAGATGCTGCATCAAATGTATTTGAGCGCATATTTTTAACGGCAAAAGTAGCTTCCTTTGGCATCGCAAATGACTATGTCTATGTCGGCGGTATGGCCACCTTTATGCTTCCGCTGGCAAGTCGCTGGAATCAATTTGGTAACCCGTACTCAGCAGGTGGCCCCGAAGTCGGTATCAATGTGCTACTGTCTTACTATTCCGATAACCTCTTTCCAAGAGAATCGTTCAACGTCAATCTCAACCTTGGGCTCTACAACTACTTTGATGCTGGTAAGAATATCTCCAATACGCCAGGGCGAAACTTTGAAGTGGAAGCCAATAGCAATGCGATTACATACTCACTTGGCTTAAAATATCCGACAACATCAGTTGACCTGATGCTTGAAATCTGGGGATGGGTATTTATCTCTGAGCCACCCGTTCAGGCGTACACGCGAGAAGCCATGGCATTTATCTCCGCAGGTGCACGCTTAAAACCTGTGGATTTCCTTGCACTCACACTCGGCTTCGACTACCAACTGACTGGCAGAGAAGACAAAACGCAATACGGTGCGTTTGGAATCGTACGTCGTCCACCAAATGCGCCTACAAACTACACAGAATGGCGCGTACTCTTCGGCGTGCAGTTCAATATCCTGCCGATTTTGAGTGGTGCAGCAGACCCAAGCTTGATTGACTTTACCACAGGCTCACAAGGCTCAGATATTATCCTGCGCAAACTCGAAGACATCGGTGATGACAAAGAATCCACGGCAAGAAAAATTGAGGAATTGCGTCGTCGCCGCCAAGATATTGAAAGGAATTTGGAACAGCTGCGCTCAATCTTGAAAGAAGGCGAACCGCAGAAGAAAGAAGAAGAGAAGAAACCGGAAGAAACGAAACCTGAAGAAAAGAAGCCAAACGAGAAGTAAAAGAGTTGAGCAAGAAACCCGAGCCTTTGTGGAACTTTGCCACAAAGGCTTTTTATTTTAGGACACTAACCTTAAAACTACTGCAAACTTTGCTAATGCAAGAGCCAACGGTAACACTTGAACTGGCAAAGCAGCATGGGCTGCTGGAAGAAGAGTATCACGCCATGTTGCGCATTCTTGGTCGCACACCGACTTACACGGAACTGGGCATTTTCTCGGTGATGTGGTCGGAGCACTGCAGCTACAAAAACTCAATTGCGGTGCTGAAAACACTGCCAAGAAGTGGCTCACGGTTGCTGGCTAAGGCAGGCGAAGAAAACGCAGGTCTGGTCGATATTGGCGATGGACTAGGCGTTGCGTTCAAAATTGAATCGCATAATCATCCCTCAGCTGTCGAGCCGTATCAAGGTGCTGCAACAGGTGTCGGTGGCATACACCGCGATATCTTCACGATGGGCGCGCGACCCATTGCCACACTTAACTCCCTGCGTTTCGGAAACCTGCAGGATGAGCGCGTACGCTATTTGATGGATGGTGTCGTGCGTGGCATTGGTGACTATGGCAATTCATTTGGCGTTGCGACCGTCGGCGGAGAAATCTATTTCGAGACATGTTACCAAAATAACCCCTTAGTTAATGCCATGTCTGTTGGAATTGTCGAGCATCATAAAGTTGCACGAGCAATAGCAAGTGGTGAAGGCAATCCGGTCTTGATTGTAGGCTCTGCGACAGGGCGCGATGGCATTCATGGGGCAACCTTCGCATCAGAAGAACTCTCCGAAAATTCTGAAGACAAACGTCCAAATGTGCAAGTAGGCGATCCCTTCACAGAAAAACTGCTGCTTGAAGCCACATTAGAAGCTATTGAAAGCGGCTATGTTGTGGGCATTCAAGACATGGGAGCAGCTGGTCTGACCTGTTCATCAGCAGAGATGGCAGCACGCGCAATAGAAAAAACAGGGGCGGGTGGAATGGAGCTCGAGCTTGAGCGCGTACCAACACGCGAAAAACATATGACCCCTTACGAAATTATGCTGTCTGAATCGCAGGAACGAATGCTCATTGTGGCTAAGAAAGGCTATGAACAACAGGTAATTGATATTTTTTCAAAGTGGGATTTGAGTGCTGTTGTGATTGGTCGCGTTACAAGCGATGGCATGCTGCGTGTGCGTTGGAACGGAGAGATTGTAGCAGAAATTCCTGCGCCAGCCTTGGTATTAGGCGGCGGCGCACCAGTCTACTACCGTGAAGCAATCGAGAAAAAGCCAAATACCACATTCCCGAAATTGAAACCAGACACGGAAATTGATTTTCAAAAAGAAATTTTGGCGATGCTCTCACGACCTAACATCGCCAGCAAGCATTGGGTGTATGAACAATACGATACATCAGTGCGCACCAACACAGTGGTAAGTGCAGGCGTGTCAGATGCAGCTGTGGTGCGCATTAAAGGCACAACGAAAGCCTTAGCTCTGAAAGTTGATTGCAATGCGCGCTATGTCTATTTGCATCCACGCAAAGGCGCACAAATTGCAGTCTCAGAATGTGCACGCAACATCGCATGCTCTGGCGCAAAACCACTTGCAATTACGAACTGCTTAAACTTTGGCAACCCTTACAAACCGGACATTTATTTCCAATTCAAAGAGGCAGTAGCGGGCATGGGTGAAGCATGCCGAAAGTTTGATACACCCGTAACAGGTGGCAACGTGAGTTTCTACAATGAATCTACGATTGGAGGTGAAACTGTCGCTATCTATCCAACGCCCACGATTGGAATGATTGGACTCATTGAGCATACAGACCATATCGTAACCGCAACCTTCAAACAAGCAGGTGAGAGTATCTATCTTCTCGGCAAACTTAGCCAAGACTTGAACGGTTCTGAGTTCCTATCATACTTCTATGGCGAACTTGGGATTGATGCGCCTCCATGCGACTTGGATGAAGAGAAAGCATTGCAAGAGTTTTTGGTAGCAGCAGCAAAAGAAAAGTTGTTGCAATCAGCGCATGATGTCTCAGATGGCGGGCTGGCTATTGCGCTGCTTGAAAGCGCTATTCTCAATCAAGATGTGCAAGTTGGGTTTAGTGTAAATCTTGAGCTAGCACCGTCAGATACAGCGATTCAAGCCACACTATTTTCAGAAGCGCAAGGTCGAGTGGTGATTAGTGTTAGCGCAGAAAAACAACATGCGCTGGAGACGCTAGCAAAATCTTTTGGGCTCATCTGTCAAAAAATTGGGGAGACGAAAAAAGAGCGGGTTGAGATTTCAATCAACCATCAAAAAGTGTTTGAAGCAAGCCTAAACGAACTCAACAAAGTGTATTTTCATGCCCTTGAGGAGGCAATCGGTATGCAAAAGTAAAGCTCGAAGAAAGAGACGTTTTAGACGGAATCTAAACTAACACAAGATAAAATAATAGCTTGACATTGAGCCCGTACAGCACTATATTGACTGCAAATGTGTAACAATAACTTCAAACTAACGCAAGGAGAACGATATGAATCACCAACCTGGAGCGTCCTACCTAGCGATGTTAGAAAGGATTGATGATGTCTACAATCTGGCTTATTGGATGAGTGGCGACGAAGCAACATCAGGTATGCTCGTAAGTCAAACTTACCTTGAAGGTGGCAACAGTGCAACATCTGTTGAACTCTTCAAAGCCTTTCGCAATGTGTATCTGCGATCGTTCGGACAAGAAGCGACTATTGAGCAAGATAGCAGTGTAGTAGTTGACGACAAAGATGTAGCGCGTGTGCTCGTAACCATGGCTGCTGACTTTAAACTTACAGTGCTACTTGCCGATATCATTGGCTTGTCCCATGCAGAAATTGCACAAGTGATTGGACAGCCGCTCTCAACGGTACGCGTTTGGCTGCACTGGGGACGCAAGCTCATCGGTCAAGAAGTTACCGAGAAAGTCAACTAAGGTATCCAAAATCAAAAGCAAAAAGCCGCGATGCAAAGCGGCTTTTTTGTTCGAAAAAAGCTAAAAAAGAAAAGGCGTTTCCTCTGGAAACGCCTTTTGCATCAATAAGCGATGCTGATTACTTCACTAGCATCATCTTGCGCGTCTGTTGGAAACCGGGCGCACGCAGCGTGTAGAAGTAAAGTCCCGTGCCTAAGTTACTAGCAACAAATCGATATTGATTTTCACCAGTGCGCGCTTGAATGGTTTCCGTTAAAATCGTTCTGCCTAAGATGTCTGTAATCACAAGTGTCGCTGTACCAGCTTCTTTCATCGTAAAGCGGATGATGGTGCTGGGGTTAAATGGATTAGGATAGTTTTGCTCCAGTGCATACTCATAGACTTTTGCCTGCGGAACTTCACGCACTTCTACCGTTACGACCTGAGGATAGTCATGAATCGTACCGTCCAAATCCACTGAACGCAATTGATAGCGGTAAGTCTGTCCAGCTTCCACGTTTTTATCGAGGAAAGCATATTCTGTGGCGGATGTAACTGTACCTTTACCACGCAGTTCGTTAGAAAATTGATACGATGCAATAGTGGAAGCTGGTGTGAGTGTCTCGCCACTCGGTGAGACGGTAGTGCGCATCACCATAAAGCCAGCATTGTTGAGTTCAGAGGCAGTTTGCCATTGCAGCCGTACACCTTGTGATGTCGCAGCACCAGTGAAAGACACCAGTTCAACAGGAAGTGGATTGTCCAAGGTCTCACTGCCGATGGAGAACTCCGAGAAGGAATTAAAGAGAGATGTGCTTTCAAGGTTACCAGAGATAATCGCAGCACCAAGATCAGACCAAGGCTGCGTGCTATTGGCGCGGCGTAGCCATCGCAGTGTGGGTGGATTGACAACGCCTAACAATCTGGAAATATTAGAACGCACGCGACCATTCGTAAAGACGACCCCTGTGTTTGTAACATCCCAGTAGTAGGAACTCACGCGAAGAATGTTTGCTGGAGGCGTGCTTGCAATCGGCGGTCCAAGGTAGTAGTTCACGGTCAAAGTGCCCGATGTGGTGACATCACCGATGAAGGTGAAGTTGAGGTCGGGAAAATCAAAAACGGTAGGGTTACCAGTGGGTATAGAAGCGATTTGAGTTACAGTTGTGACCGATGTGCCGGGGATAACTTGACCATACACTTGGAAAGGTAAGCCCTGGGGAAATCCGTTATCTAACAAATCTGCCCATGTTGTGCCATCGAATTGGCGTGCGTTGCCAGTTGAAGGCTGACCCTCAATGCTAATTGGTGGAACCCACGGACCGGAGGCTAAAGTACCGCCAGTTTGCCAGTCGAGCCAATAGGTGCCTGGACCTAAAACTAACGTAGCAGAAGTGCTTGGAAGCACTCTCTGAATCATGATAGGGCGATCGGTGTTGGTGAGTGTCGATGAGGTAACACGATAGATGCCCGAGAATCGCGTTTGAGCAAGACGGTTGGTTGTAGTATTGCCGAAGATGACTTCACTGCCGGAAGCACCGGGTGTGCCTCGCCAAATTCTCAAATTTACATTATTGATGGTAGAGGTCGTGGTAGAACCAGTTTGATAAGCAAAGAAGATAAGAGAATCAACTCTCCAACCTTGACCGGGTGGCACAGTAATTGGAGCGGCAACTCTGAATCCTGAAGAAATAGAGTGTTGAAAGCCAAACGAGCTAAGGCCAGTGCTGATACTGCTGGCGTCGGCAAAGTTAACGCCTTCGGCAGGATTGGTAACAAGAGGTCCGCTGTCGTAAAGCAGTTCAGGGGGCAGGGCTGAGACGGTAAACGTTGCAGACCCGGGCGTAAGAGAAAGGCCAGAGGCTTGAACCTGCACCCCCGATTGTGCCACATTATACGTCAAGTTTCTAAAGATAATGCGTGTTTGACCGGGATTAACTGTTGTAGTTAAGTTGCCGCTTAGCGTGCCAGAACCATTGGTTAGTGCAAGTGTCACCGTACCGCCTGATGTAGGCTGAGGCAAGTTAAAGGCATCGCGGGTTTCAGCGACGACCGCGAAAATTTTATTGACTGTTGGAGCAAGCGGGTTGATGATAGCAAGCTGTGTGGCAGGACGAGAAGGTACAAAGCGGAACGTGCGTCCAACATCTGGTCCCACAGTGCGGCGGACATTAAAGGTAACATTTGCGCCACTTCCAGCGTTAACGGCGCTCCACGCCGTGGTAGAGCCTTTCTGGAAAGTAACCAGTTGGGTGGCGCTAGTCGAAAGCCCCTTAATGCCTACACCAAACGTTCTGAACGCATCTGTTGCTGTGCTTTGCGTGAAGGTACCATACACAAACTCGATCATGCCGTTCTCGTGCAAGCGAATTTGGAAGTTCATATTGTTGAACTGGATACCGGGCGGAGTTTGTTTTTCACGCACATTTTTGAACTGAATCGTGCAGATGCGATTCGGTGCAGTTCCAGTGGTATGAACACGGTACTCAGGAGTTGAAGTCCCCGCTTGTAGGTCATGATTGAAAATAGAGAGAATATCAGTATCTGCAGGGTTCGTACTGGCAATAGCACCACCTGTACCAGTTTGGTCTTGTGGATTTGAGATGAAGAGAGCGGCAGAGGAAGGCTGGGTATTGCCAAGTTTAATAAAGCCATTAGTATTCAAAATAAATTGGTTATACACTCTGCCATTGTAGTCGAAATTGAAGCCGATATTTACAGGTGCAGAGTTTGCATCATCAAAGTTACTGGTAGTAATCACTGTGCCGTTTGTGCCTAAGTCTGTATAACCTGTATTCAAGTTAAAGGTGTTACTGGGTGTGTAGACAAATGGTGAGGAAGGAGAAGCAGAAATTTCAAAGAATGAACTGAACTCTATAACTGTACCTGAATTAGCGGTAAGGCGGATTTGATAATCATTCCCATCAGCAAGTGCAAGAGGAGGGGTGTAGCTAAAAGTGCCAGTGTTAGGCGCGCTCGATGAAATCGTGGAGTTAAATACGCCACCTTTATAGAGCTCAATTGTGATATTGGTCGTGATGGTGCCAGAGCTAACAAACCAAGTAATTGTAGCAGGCTGACCTGTTTGCCATGCGCTACCGGGAATTGGGTTCGTAATGGTTAGGGTTGGATTGCCTTGTGCGATTTGGACGGCACGTCTGGCATTAACTCTGCCGTAGCCCATTTGATTATTCCATGGACCGAGTGTTCGCCCTGTAGCAGTGCCGTAGAGATAGTTTCCAGTTTTATCACAAGAGCGCTGCAAAATTTCCTCGAGCTGGCCACCTGTAAGAGAAGTATTGACCGATGCCGCTAAAGCCACGACACCAGCGGCAACTGGACATGCGGCAGAAGTGCCACCAAAGAAAGTTTCATTTCCACTAGTATAGCCAGCTGTACCTGAACGATCAAGGGTAAGGGTATTGACGCCGGGGGCAACCACATCAAGAGAATCGCCAAATTGAGAAAACCCGGCTTTGCGATCGCTGTTGTCTGTGGCGCCCACAGCAATGATGTTAGCTGCACGAGCAGGGTATCCGACAACATTGGTTCCAGCGTTGCCAGCTGAGAAGAGCATGACCGCACCGAGTCCAGAACGAGCGTTCGTTCTCACACTGGCAAAACTGGCTTCCCACGAGGCATTGGCGCTGCCACCGCCCCAACTTTGGCTCACCGCAACTAGACCAGCCACGTTAACAGTGGCTACAGCACAGCGCGCGATAACGGCATCAGTCGTGCTAAAGGAACCAGTCGAAGTAAAGTTAAAGCCGTTTCGAACAAGATGAAGACGAACATTGTATCCTACGCTAGCAACACTGGCGTTATTGTTAGTGAGTGCCGCAATGAGACCTGCGCATGGTGTCCCGTGGTTTTCATTTGCTGCCCCGGGGTTAGTTGGTACAGCAGGACCACCAAAACCTGTGTTGCCATCCGTACCTGCGGCATCGTAACTGCTAACGATTTGACCTGCAAGTTCAGGGTGAGCAAGATCATATCCTGAATCCCATACGGAAACTACAACTGTAGAAGAGCCTGTGGTAATATCCCACGCACTCACGGTGCTGATATCTGCGCCAATCACCCCAACTTGTCCACCGATGGTCTGTCCCGTGTTTTGTAAAAACCATTGCTGGGTAAAAAGAGGATCATTGGGGGTCAAGTACAGGCGAATGGGTCCGATAGGAAGTGCTGCGCGCATCGGATTTTTGGCTTCACGCACAATTTTCAAGATTTCTCTGGCGCGCTCTTCATCGGGGTCTGGCGCAGGCTGGGTGGGAGGGGTGAACTTCTCAGCGCTTTGATGCGTGTGGCAGATGGTCATGAAATTAGGCTGGGCAAACTCCACCAAACCACTCTCCACCATTCTTTGAGCAGCAACAATCGGATCAACTCCATCGGCAAGTTGAACCAGTACTTGCTCTTTGTTCGGTCCCATATCAAAAGTTTCCACAACTGTAGCACTGTGCTCTGCATGCATGCCTTGCAAGCGAGAATCGCCCTTGACTTTCGGCATGTAAATTACTTCGTTCGTAACATAGAGCGTATCGCCAAGCTCGCTGATATAAGCTGGAAATGCAGCTTCGACATCTGGCTTTGCTCTGAGCTCTGCTAAGAGCTTTTTCATGCCAGATTCGTTGCGCTCACTTGGAGCAAGTTCATAGCGCAGCGCTTGCAGAAGTGGAGATTGATCTTTGGCTAAAGTAAGCTGGCGCATGTTTCGCAGCGCATCCATCTTCCGAGCCGCTTGGAGATTTTTTCTAAACTTGACATAAACTTCAGATACCGAAGGCTTTAGCTCAATTTTTTTGCCATGGTAGTAGTAGAAAGGCTTTTCTTGCGCAAAAACGACTTGCGCTGACAAAAGAAACACGGATATGAGAAAAAGTACACGACCCTTCATTGTTGTGTTGGTTTAGTTGATAGAGTTTGATAAAAATGAATTGCAATAAGAAAGGCTATGAGCCCGAACAAACTGAAAAAGAAACTGGAAAATAGAAACTGGTGTAAGATAGTGCAAAAGAGAAAGCAATACAACTGCTCTGCTAAGACGCCTCACTTGAGGCTAGTATCGGAGCCGGGCTTAGAGAGATAAAAAACAGTGTGCCGACTACCAAAGCAAGCAAAAAGCCGTAGGGTAGCCCAATGGCAAGAAAGGCGGTTAATCCTATTGCTGTAAGGTCGCGCAATGATGCAGCCGTGGAGGCACTGAATGCAAGCCGAAACAAGGCAAGGGCTTCAAAGAGTAGGAGCACGCCCAAAACAGGCAACGGAAAAGCTTTAAGTAAGACATCAAAACTGCTAGAAAAGAAAATACCCAGCACAAGATAAAACGCACCATAGATGATAACCGAGCCGCCAGTGCGTGCGCCAAACGCATAATGCCCCGCTAAACCGCCTGCACCATGACAAACAGGCGCACCAGAAAAAAATGGCGCAATCAAATTCATGATAGCATAAGTCAGACCAATTTTTTTGACACGAGGGGCGCGTTCAGGAAAGAGGTCTTGTGCGATGCGAGCTGTAGCCAGAATTGAGTTGCCAATAGAAAGTGCAATCTGCGGCAGAGCAAGAAGCAAAAATCCTTGTGTGATATCCTCAAGCAGAGGTTGGTGTAAGGCAGGACTATGTAGTGAAATTGTTAAGCTATCTATTGGAATGCGGTGAGGCTCTGGTGCAAAGAAGAAGGCGTAGCAAGCGCCAAGAAAAATCACAAATAGTGCAGCAGGATAAGAAGGGCGCTGAAGAACATAAGAAGCAAGAATGATCAAGAAGGCAATCAGGGCAAGTGTGTAGCCAAGAAGTCCTTCGCGCATGGCATAATCTTTGAGCGCAAGCAATGCAAGTTGGATTGCTAAGCCAAGTTGCAAACCGCGTACCACAGGCAGCGGCGTCCATTTAGCAATCCACTCCAGGGCGCCTGACAGTGCAAGGATGCTCATCAAGATGCCAATGGCAAGCCCACCACCAAAAAGAATGTTGCCACTGAGGTTCTGCGAGATCACAAGCGCTGCCATCGCTTTAAGGGGCTGGACAGGCATGGGTAGGCGATAGAAAAATCCTGTAAGAAGTTGCGCTGTGCCAAACAGGATAAGCACGCTCGCCGTGTCAAGTTGAGCTGTAAGTATCATGCCAGCAAGGAGTGGCAAGTCTGTGCCAATGTCGCCAAATGCACCATTCCATTCATTGCGGTCGAAGCGAATGTTGAGGCGAAAAGTCGTGCTAGGTGTGCTCATGCATGCAAATTCCTGTGATGGAAAAATGTTTGATTGAGATTAACCGCCGATAGTAGACATAGATTCTGTGACGGGCAAGTGTCCGATGCGATTGGCTTCGGCTTCAAAGCCATCTTTGTAACGCTCACTGACACATCGGCGAATCAAGGCTTCCAGTTCAGAGTCACTGGCGCCATGTCGCATCGGTGTTTTAACATCATAGCCACGATTATCATAAAGGCAGGTGTGAATCTCGCCCTTAGGGGTAAGCCGAATGCGGTTGCAGGTGCCACAAAACGTGCGTGAGTAAGCCGCAATGACGCCGACGGTGCCTAAGTGCCCTTCAATCGCATAGTTCATTGATGTCGAAAAAGGCCCGTCTTGGAGTTTGATCATGTTGGGGAAGGCTTCTTTGAGCACAGCCAGAATTTTGGTGTAGTTCCAAGTCAGGACCGGCTTATGCTGACCGGAGCCATTGAAGGGCATTTCTTCAATGAAGCGGACAGAGACAGGGTAATCACGAGAAAGCAGCGCAAGCGGCACAATGTCATGGGTATTGACGCCTTCTGTAACAACGGTATTGATCTTGGTAGCAATACCATGTTCGAGCAAGGCATGAAAGGTGTTCATCACGGCATCAAATTCATCGCGGCGTGTGATGGCTTTAAAGCGCTCTCGATCGAGCGTATCGAGACTAAGATTGACTGATGAAATCCCAATGCGTTTGAGGTCTTTGACAAACGGTGCGGTAAGCACGCCATTGGTGGTGATGTTAATTTCCTCAATGCCATCTATGGCAGCAAGACGTTCAAGAAATTCTATCAAACCATTGCGCACGAAAGGTTCGCCACCTGTAATGCGCAGTTTGCTAATGCCAAGCAAGGCAAAGAGTCGTGCCAAACGCAAGAGTTCATCAAAGGAAAGCACATCGCTGTGTGGAAGAAAATCAATACCTTCAGCGGGCATACAGTATAGACAGCGCAAGTTGCAGCGGTCTGTAACGGACAGGCGCGCATAAGTAATCGGTCGCCCATGATTGTCAATAAGCTTGGATGGATAAGCTACATTCGAGCTTGAGTGAATAGGCAAGAAAACCGCGCTTTCGTGCATGCTCCAAAGTGGTTTTGTTGTTTGCAAACCTAAGTAATTCAAACTTAAAGTGCGTGCAAACCGTTTTAGAAAAAATTTTTTAGTTTTAGATGCTTTTTTGGGGCTTTAAACAAAACAAGGGATGACACTGCACATTCATTTTTTTGCTATAGGGCGCGATATCACTGGAAAAAGCTATTTAGATTTTGTAATGCCTGAAGGGGCAACCGCACAGGATTTGATAGAGGCGCTGAAAGCAGTTTATCCGCGCTTTAGAGAACTCAAGTCGCTGCAAGTAGCCATCAACGAAGAGTATGCGCAGCCCACGCAAGTCTTGCGTGAAAGCGATGAAATTGCAATTATTCCCCCGGTGTGCGGCGGGTAAGTCTAAACCGTTATCAATGCAAGTAAAAAACTTCCTGAATGCCGCTGCAGCAATACTGTGGGCAAGCGCAATGCTCTTCAGCGTAGACGAGATGCTTGCGCAACCAGCAGTCATTGTCGATAGCTTGCGCAAGGAAGTTGGCTCTCAAAGCGGTGTTAAAAAGGTTGATGCGCTCAATGCATTAGCGCGTGCCTACTGGCGTACTATGCCTGATACGGCGCTTGTATATGCACTGCAGGCACAAACGCTTGCCGAATCTATAAACTACACTCGTGGACTTGAAAAAGCCCTCAACACAATTGCCTACATGTATGAAATAAAAGGCGAGTATGCTAAATCCCTCGAGGTGAGGTTGCGCGATATGGAACTGAGCAGACAAATTGAAGATGACACAGCACTGGCGTGGTGCTATCACAGTATGGGCAACATCTCAAACTATCAAGGTGATAACGACCGTGCCTTAGCGTGGCATCTTAAAGCGCTGGAACTGCGTGAAAAAATTGGTGACAAGCGCGGCAAAGGATGGTCGCTCAACAACATTGCGTGGGTATTTGAAAACCAAAATCAACTTGAGAAGGCGCTGGAATACCGAGAAAAAGCTGCAAAAGTCTGGCTTGAACTTCAAGACAACGAAGGACTGGCAGCCACAATGAGCTATCAAGCCGATGTGTATAGCCGAAAAGGTGAATATGATCATGCGCTTGCTGTAGCCCATCAAGCCTTAGCTCTCCGCCAAAAAGAGGGCATAGATCTAACCTACAATCAGTTGCAACTCGGCAAACTCTACATTGCTGCTGCAAAATATGATTCTGCCATGAGGATGTTGGAGTCGGCATTAAACTCAAATGAAAAGCGCTACTTTCCACGTGTCTATAATGCGCAGGCACTCGTACATCTCAAGATGAAAAACTGACGATGTTGGCATCACATATGCACAAAAGGCGATTGAACTTGCTGAGCAGGTAAAAGATGCAAAAGCGCTGGAAGAGGGTTTTCTGACACTTTCCAAGCTCTATGAAGCCAAAGGGAATTTTGCAAACACACATCACTTCTTCAAAAAATACGCGGCACTCAAAGATAGCTTGCAATCGCAAGCCGTGCAGAATCAAATCCTAAGCCGAGAAGTGAATTATCAGATTGGGCTACGCGAAAAAGAAATCGAGCAGCTTCGACAAGAAAAAGATGCGCAAACCATGATTCGCAATCAGCTTGTTGTGCTCATTTTACTCGTGCTCATCATTTCTGCCTTGCTCTACTGGCGTTACCGTGTCTCTATTCAAGCCAAACGCATCTTGCAAGAGAAGAATGAAGAACTGAGTGTCAAAAATGCACTCATTGAAATGCAGCACAAGAAACTTGAAACGGCGTTCAAAAATCTCAAAGAGACACAGCAACAACTTGTTCAACAAGAAAAACTGGCTGCGCTGGGTGAAATGGCAGCAGGTATCTCGCACGAAATTCGAAACCCACTGAACTTCATCAGCAGTTTTGTCGCTCTAGCTATTGAGCACTGCGAACAACTGATGCAACTCTTGAATCAAGAGACACCATCGAAGGAGCGTGCAAATCAAACCATAAAAAGCCTGAGAGATAAATTGGAGCGCATTGAGTATCATACCGTCCGCGCCTTGCGCATCGTAAGGTCAATTCTCGAACATAGCCGCAGCAGTTCAGGCGAACGCATTGAAACCGACCTTAATGCTTTGCTCAAAGAATATGTGCAACTGTGCTACCACAGCTACAAGATGAAAGATTTAAGTTTTAATGTCAGACTCAAGTACGATTTTGACGAGACGCTGCCAAAAGTGCGCATCGCACCGCAAGATTTCAGCCGTGTCTTTCTCAATATCACACAGAATGCATTTTATTCCGTCTATGAAAAAAAGAAAATGATAGCTGACACAGAGCCTAGCGCAGAGTTTATTGCTGAAGTAACTGTGGCAACACGTAATTTGCCGGGCAAGGTGCGAATTTGCATCCGCGACAATGGGCTTGGCTTGCCAGTGCATCTCAAAGAGAAAATTTTTCAATCCTTCTTTACGACGAAATCAGGAACGGATGGAATTGGTTTGGGCTTATCAATCAGTCGGGATATTATTCAGGCATACAATGGAAAAATTTGGGTAGAATCGCAAGAAGGTGAATATGCCGAGTTCATCATGGAGTTACCAGAAAGCATCATAGCGCCTGACCCTACACTCAAAGAGACAGAAGCACAAAAGGTCAAAGCCTGAAAAGCAAACGATGATAATCATTTTAACTAAACTTTCTTTACGCAATGAGTCAACTTGTTACTGTAACAGATAGTCTTGTGCTCTTGCGTCTGATGAGCGAGCCTATCTCAATTCAAGAGGTTTTAGAGGCTGTGCGAGCGCCAGAGTGCGGCGGACTTGCGCTGTTTGTAGGCACAGTGCGTAATCATTCAGGCGGCAAAGAAAATGTCTTATGGCTCGAGTACGAAGCCTATGAATCCATGGCACTCAAAAAAATGCGTGAGATTGCAGCATCGGTAAAGCAGCTCTACCCTGTGAGAAAAATTGCAATGGTGCATCGCGTTGGGCGATTAGAAATCGGTGATGATGCCGTTGCAATTGCAGTCAGCTCGCCGCATCGTAAAGAAGCGTTTGCAGCTTGTAAATTCATTATCGATGCGGTTAAATCCACCGTGCCAATTTGGAAAAGGAAGTCTTCGCTGACGGAGAAGTCTGGGTTGATGCATGCACGCGATAGAGGCGTTGCAAACTTCTAAATGTTTGCTTAACTTTACCGTCCGCAGTTTTTGCGGACTTTTATTTTTCTAGAGCAACTAAAGAAGAATCGACCAAAACGCACGGTTCCAAAAACGCACGGTTAAGTAATGTTCGAAGCGCTGAGCGATAAAATAGATAGCGCACTGCGTAAACTTTCTGGGCAAGCGCGCATCAATGAAGTTAACATCGGCAACGCTATGCGTGATATCAAGCGCGCTTTGCTGGATGCTGATGTCAACTACGCTGTCGTAAAGCAGTTCGTTGAAGATGTTCGCAAAAAGGCGCTCGGTCAAGACGTAATCAAGAGCGTGCAGCCGGGGCAGATGATTGTCAAAATCGTCTATGATGAACTCACGGCGCTGATGGGCGGCACACAAGCTGAGCTCAATCTCAAGACCACGCGCATTCCAGCGGTCATCATGGTTGCAGGCTTGCAGGGCTCAGGTAAAACGACCTTTTCAGGCAAACTTGCACTGCTACTCAAAAAGAAAGGACGCAACCCGCTGCTTGTCGCCGCTGACATCTATCGCCCGGCAGCAATTGAGCAGCTCAAAACTCTGGGGGCACAAATCGATGTGCCAGTCTTTGCGCTCGAAGAAGAAAAAAATGCGGTCAAAGTTGCAAAAGAAGGCGTAGAGTACGCACGCAAAAATGCCCGCGACATTGCCATCATTGATACGGCAGGACGTCTGCAAATCGATGAAGAGATGATGAAAGAAGCCGAAGACATCAAAAAGGCATTGAATCCTGAAGAAATTCTCTTCGTCGTGGATGCGATGATGGGTCAGGAAGCGGTCAATACCGCAAAAGCCTTCAATGAGCGGTTGGATTTCGACGGTGTCGTGCTGACGAAAATGGATGGCGACACGCGCGGCGGTGCGGCGCTCTCTATCAAAAGTGTCGTGCAAAAGCCCATCAAGTTCATTAGTCAGGGCGAAAAATTAGAAGATCTCGACATTTTCTATCCCGACCGCATGGCGCAGCGCATTCTCGGAATGGGTGACATTGTCAGCTTCGTCGAGAAAGCGCAAGAAAGACTTGACCTTAAAAAAAGTCAAGAGCTGCAAAAGAAACTGCTCGAGAACGACTTCAATTTGGAAGATTTCTACGCACAGATTCAAGAAATCAAAAAAATGGGATCGCTGCAAAATCTGGCATCCATGATTCCCGGCATGAACAAACTCCTGCCCGCTAATGAAATCAACGAGAAAGACCTCAAAAAAGTCGAAGCCATCATTTGCTCTATGACAAAGCAGGAGCGCCGACAGCCCGACATTATCAACGGCAGCCGACGAGCACGCATTGCGCGTGGCAGCGGTACAACGGTCCAAGAAGTCAATGCCTTACTCAAGCAGTTCAATGAGATGAAAAAGATGCTAAAATCCATCAACAAAATGGCATCTGCAGGACGAAAACTCTCGCTCGATAACTTACCGATTGGACGAATGCTTCAACGATAAACTTCAAACCGCACTTACTCTTTCAAGCAATGGTCAAAATTCGTTTGCGTAGAATTGGCAGAAAAAAACTGCCGATTTATCAATTGGTTGCAACAGACGCACGCGCACGCCGCGATGGTGCATTTCTCGAGGACTTAGGTCGCTATGAGCCTAAGAAAAAACCGCATTCTATCACGCTCAAAGAAGACCGTGTTGCGTACTGGCTGAGTGTGGGGGCGCAGCTACCACGACCGCACGCAGTGTGCTAAGCAACTCAGGCTTGCTGCTCAAACTCTACCTTGAAAAGAAGGGTAAGAGCGCCGAAGAAATTGCTGCTGAAATGGAAAAGTGGCGCAAAAAACGCGATGAGCGACTGGCGCGTAACCTGAAAAAGAAAGCCCTGCGACGCAAAAAGAAAAAAGAAGCTGAAGCAAAAGCTAAAGAAGCTGCCGCATCTTAAGCCAAATACAGCTGTCTGGCGTCTGGCGGCATAACGCCTTCCGATAGATAAGCCTATGGAGTTGTTCATCGTGGGTCGCATCGTAAAACCGCATGGCGTCAGAGGTGAAGTAAAAGTGCAGATAGAGACAAGTTTTCCCGAAAAGTTTAAGTCGCGTAAGCGTCTCTACATCGGTAAAAGCGCAAAAGACGCAAAACCAATTGAGGTAGCTCACGCCAGGCTAATTCAAGACGCTGTATTGCTCAAGCTCAAAGGCGTAGAGACACCCGAGGAAGCAGAAAAACTGAGAAATCAGTCTCTCTTCATTGATGAAACGCAGCTTGTCAAGCTCGGTAAAGACAAAGCCTATATTCACGAACTTGTTGGGCTAATCGCCTACGACACAAACGGCAAGCTAATCGGAACGCTAAACGATGTGGTTAATCTGCCATCTTGTGATGCGTACGAGATTCAGTGTGGCAACAAAAGTGTGCTGGTGCCAGCGCTTGATGAGTTTATCGAAGAAGTAAATCTGACCGAAAAACGTGTAGTGCTCAAACGCTTCGAAGAGTTTTTGTAGAAAGTGTCGCAAAATTGAAAAATTACGATGATGCGATTTGATGTGATCACAGTTATGCCGCGTTTTTTTACAAGCCCACTTGAGCATGGGGTCTTAAAGATCGCGCAGCAAAAGCAAGCAGCAAGTGTGTTCATTCACAATTTGCATGATTACGGTAAAGGCAACTATCAGCAAGTCGATGATCACCCATTTGGCGGTGGCTCGGGCATGATCTTGATGCCTGAACCAATTTTTTGCATCGTAGAAAAATTAAAAGCAGAGCGATGCTATGACGAGGTCATTTTCCTGACGCCCGACGGTGAGCAGCTCTCGCAAAGAATTGCAAACGAACTTTCGCTCAAAACCAATCTTATTTTGCTGTGCGGACATTACAAAGGCGTCGATGAGCGTGTCAGAGAAGCGTTGGTAACACGTGAAATTTCAGTTGGTGATGTGGTGCTCTCGGGCGGTGAATTGCCAGCACTGATGCTCATGGATGCGATTGTGCGGCTGTTGCCAAATGTGCTGGGCGATGCTGAATCCGCACTCTTGGATTCCTTCCAAGATGGAAAGCTCGACTGCGCACATTACACACGACCTGCAGAATTTCGCGGCATGAAAGTCCCTGAGGTCTTGCTCTCAGGTAATCACAAAGAAATTGCAAAGTGGCGTGAGCAAAATGCATTAGAACGCACACGTCAGCGCCGACCCGACTTGCTAAGTTAAATCTAAAATGCAACTGCAGTGCACTTTAGAGCCATTTTTAGAACTTAAACCGAAAGGACAACCAAACAATGCAAAAGATAAAACTTGTTGAAGCTGGATTTTTGAAGAACGACATTCCTGATTTTCGCTACGGCGACACTGTGCGTGTGCATGTACGCGTCGTCGAGGGCGACAAAGAACGCATTCAGCTCTTTGATGGCGTCGTGATTAGCCGTAGAGGAGAAGGACTGTCAGAGACTATTACGGTGCGCAAAATGTCGCACGGTGTGGGTGTTGAGCGTATTTTCCCACTGCATACTCCAACCATTGCAAAAATTGAGGTGCTCAAGCGTGGTAAGGCACGGCGTGCAAAACTCTTCTACCTGCGCAAACGTACAGGAAAAGCTGCGCTCAAGGTCAAAGAACTTGAAGCTAAAGAGAAAGCAACACAACAAGTCTAACGCAGTCTCATTAAACAATAAAAAACCAACAAAGCCCGACAGCGATGTCGGGCTTTTGCATTGCATAAAACAAGAAGCCTAAACACTTAAAGCAATTTTTTAAGCAAAATGTCGATTAGTAAGCCTAAAAGGAAAAGACCACCAAAGCGGCGATTGTGCATGAAAATCACGGCAGAGAACCACAGGGGCCAGATGTTGGCATCATAGTCATCAGGCTTAGTGGAAGGCTTTGGCGCGCGATAGAATTTCCACACCAGCGGTAGCGTTGAAAGTGAAAGAAAAACAAGCAGCATCGCTGGTGAAAAGAAGCCCGTAACAACGAGATAGACAATTGAAACATACTGCAACACTGCCATAAACAGCACGGCATAGCGCGCATTACGCTCACCAAGAATGACAGGCAGCGTATAGATACGCTTTGATTTATCGCTGTCTAATTTATCGATGTGCTTCCCAAAAAGCACGCAAGTTGGACCAAGCGCATAGGGCAAACCGGCAATCACCACATTCCAATCCCATGTGCCCGTGATGACATAATAGCCGCCACCAATCATAAGCGGTCCCCAAACCACAATCACGGTGATTTCACCAAGACCGATGTATTTGAGTGGCCAAGTGTAGAAGATGACGAAGACAACACCAATAAGCAACAGCTGCAGCACAAATTCGCCACGTACGCTCACGAGATAAAGACCGGGAAGAAGTGCTAAGAGAAGTGTAACAGTGGCAAAGATAAGTTGCTCACGCACGGTCATCAAGCCATGTTCAACAGGTTGGGGACCGTACTGTGCACGAAAATAATTACCGCGGTCGACACCCTTGACATAATCAATTAAATCATTGAAGAGATTATTAGCGGCATGAGCGAGCAGCAGACCAAGTACAACGCAGCCCCAAAGGAGCCAATCAAAATTGCCAGCGCGGTAGGCAAGCAAGCCACCAATTGCTGCCGAAGTGAAGGTCATCACCAAAACTGCCGAGCGTGTGGCAATAAGCCAGCGAGAGACAAGGTCCAACTCTTGCCACTCTTCTTTTGAGACACGCGGAATACCTTTGAGTGCTTTTAGCCACATGCCAACATTGAGCCGCGCAGGTTTCCTAATCGTTTCTGAAGCCGTGTTCATAATTCAAAATTCAAAGTTTTAGAATTGTAAAAGTACAAAACTGATGGTCAAAACTGACCAGTCGGTCGGTAATGAAAATAACAAGGCAAGAACAAACAAAAAAGTTCCCCGTCTGAGCTTAGCAAAATGTTTTGTACGATGCTGAATCAATGCTCGTAGTTCAAGGGCATTAGTGAGTTGTATAACACCGCAAGAAGTAAAACTTTTATTATACTGCATCACAAAAAACTATCACAATAGAAGATATGCCAAAAAAACATGTAAAAGCTTTGCGCGAGCAGGATAGCGCATTGCAAAAAAAACTCAAATCATTTAGCAAACGCTTCGAGAAAAAAATTCGCACGGTGCCAGATTTCCCCAAGCAAGGTATCATGTTCAAAGACATCACAACGGTGCTGAAAGAAAAAAAAATGTTTAGCGAAACGGTCGATATGCTTGCCGCCCTCTACAAAGGCAGGCGCATTGATAAGGTCGTCTCAATAGAATCGCGCGGGTTTATTTTTGGTGCAGCCTTAGCCTATAAACTTGGCGCAGGCTTTGTGCCTGTGCGTAAGCCCAACAACTGCCGGCTGAAAAAATCCGTCAGGAATATGTGTTAGAATATGGTAC
>NSLH01000018.1 GCA_002763895.1 [Chlorobium] sp. 445 | reverse complement strand
GATAGCCAACACTGAGCCATCGTAGTCGTTGCACGCATGAAGAAAAAACGGACGCGGGTTTCGCGTCTTGCAATTCACATACAGACGCTTTTCAGAACTTTGATAATGCACGCGTCCCCACGTCCACCAATTCGAGTCATCAAACGCTTTGATGCGGCGCGAAAGCAATCGTGATTTAAAGGGTTCGAGATATGGGTGTTTGATATTGAAAATCATGCGGCGAGTTTTGCCATCTTTGGCGGTGGTAGAGCAAACAAAATCGCGATTTCCGAATTCATCGTGAGTGAAAACTTCGTCATCGCCGCTGACGGCACCGACTTTCACGAAGAAAACATCGCTGAATGGAACAGTGTAGTTGGCTTTGAGGAAGAGCAGTTGTCCATTAACGCAGGTAAAGGTTCGCAAGGTTTCTTCTCCTTGTTCATCTGTGAAGTGTGTCTTTCGTGAAAAGTTCTGTGATTCAAATCGCCAGATGGCGCAGTTGGGCGTGTAGCCCTGAAAAATGCGCTGGTCGCCGAGTTCAATCCAATGTGTAATCGTACCTTGCGCAAAGAGCCAAGCGTTGAGTTTGCGGCTGGAGGTGGCTTTGAGAAAATCGCGTGGGGTGATAAAAATCAATTCGCCATGTGGCGCAAGATGCTGAACGCATTTTTCAATGAAGAAAAGGTAGAGGTTGCTGCGACCGTCAAAGCGTGTGAGCGAAAGTTTCTGTTTGGTGTCGGGATTGATGTCTTGAAAGCGCACATAAGGTGGATTGCCGATAATCGTCTCAAACTTTTCGGAAGTGGGCAAGTCGAAGAAATCCATCACAAGTGCGTGTGGTGGGGATTTTGTGGCGTCGAGTTCAATGGCGAGGCAGTCAGGAATGACGCTTGAAAATGCACCGTCGCCGCACGAGGGTTCCAGAACACGCCCCGAATTTTTCCGAAGCGACAGCATCAGGCTTACAATGAAAGGCGGCGTAAAGACTTGCCCAAGCGTTGTGACGTTCATTCAAATTACACCTTGCAACAGTTTGCGTTTGGCGAAGCCATTTTGCAAAAATGCCCTCAAAAACTCAGTGTTGCAATTAATCTGCATCAATCAGCTGTTGTTTCAGCTGACGACTTGCCATAGCGTAGCCGCCATCTGCGGCATCGACAAAATGAACCTCTTGACCGATATCGAGCTGAATGAGGCAAGTTAGCATCGCGCGATTAGAGACATGCATACCCCAGAAAATCAAGCCTTGCTTGCGAAGCTCTTCCAGTTTTTGCTCTAAGCATTCGCGCTCTTGGCGAGTGAGCGCAAAAATCGCATAAAAGCTGTGCTCGATTTTGCTGGTATCGCTGGAGAAGTAATTATCCTTGGGAATCTCATCAAGCTTTTTTTGCCAGCTGTAACGCGAATGCCCAGTTTGATAATAGCGGCAAGCATAAGCATCTGTGCCTTGATGGTCCAAAGCCACAGCTGATAGCGAAACCCACGTTTTTGGTTCGACATCGTGATAGCTTCTGTGCGAAGGTTCTTAGAGTCAAAATTCATCTTTTGCCCGTGAAGTCGAAGCGGATGTGCATCAGCTTTAGAGGGAATGCAGGTATCGAGAACTTGGAAGACTTGGTTCAGAGCGGAATCGTGTCGTGGACGCACAATCAGGGCGACAGTTTCTTCGCGTGGCGAAGGGAAATCTTGCCAGCGACAAGAAAAGCCGCGCATATCGGGCTGAACAATCGGCTCAGTGCGAAGGTCGAGCAGATAAGGCGATTGAGGGTTTTAAGCTCAGTCTCCATCCAGTCGACGCCAGAGCCGACCAAAACTGCTTGACGGTATTTTTCAGAGATGCGGACGACACTGCATTTTAACTCAAAACCGGCTTTGTAGATGTCGCAAACTGGAAAGATGGCAAGCCGATAATCAAAGCCGAAGATATCTTTGATTTCTTTGATGACCCCAGCGAGTATGGGTCGTACTTGGCTGTGTTTGGAGTGATGAATGGCTAGTGTGACGCCATCACCGCCAAAGAAGAAGGGGAAATTCATATTGCCGAGGGCGTTGGCGGCGGCAATTACCAGAAGCCCAGCTGAGGAGTTGACTTCCTTGTAGCGCCCTTCGAGAATGTTGCGTGTGGAGCCGACCATATCGCTTTTAATGACCAGCCAGTCGTCAGGTAAAGGATGCAGCCATTTGGGCAGAAGCGCCTCGGTGAAGTTAGGAGCTTCGGGCAGGTTTTTGTAGAAGTCTTCACTCACGGCACTGATAACTTTAGGGTGGGCGTTAGCAGTAGCAGACGAATCACGCTCACATCAAAGCGCGTACCAGTTTGGATTCTTGAAATCGAGGCTCTGAATAAAAAAACAATCTACTCAATTCTTTAAGTTAGCACCGAGATGAGAAAAATCCAAAAGTTGCATGAGTCAAAGATGCAGGTGCGGCGCGATAATGCACGCTATAACGAAAACAATCTTAATGGTATATCACATGCTTCGCGCTATAGTCATATTTCTACACGAAAATCAGTGTCACTCTGCAGCATCTTTAAGAACTGTCCTGACATCCACAGTGATTTTGCGCAGGCGCTGTGCCACGTCTGAAGACATGCTGTCCTGATAGCGTCCGCCGAGGTGTGTGGCAAGGAATTTTTCAGCGGCAGCCAGATATGCCATGTTGTTGACAGGATGCAAAAAGCCATGCCCTTCGTCAGGTGCACAGAGATACTCAACAGAGATGCCCTTTTTGCGCATAGCAGCAACAATTTGATCGGCTTCAGACTTTTTGACGCGTGGATCATTGGCGCCATGCACAATCATGAGCGGGGTTTTAATTTTCTCAACATGATTGAGCGGCGACTGACGTTCTAACTGCGCTCTGCCTTCAGGTGTGGTAGGATCACCAATACGCAGGTGAAAACTTCTGCGGGCGGCTTCCCAGTAAGGTGGAACAGACGCCAGTAAAGTGTTAAGGTTAGAGGGAGCCACGATGGCAACTGCCGCTCTATACAAATCTGGCGTGAAAGTAACACCAGCCAGTGTAGCATAGCCACCGTATGAGCCGCCAAGTATACCGACACGGTTAGAGTCGACAATGCCTTGTGCGACAAGATACTTGACGCCCCAAGTAATGTCATCTTGCATCAAGTCGCCCCATTGACGATTGCCAGCATTGAGAAATTGCTGACCATAGCCCGTGGAACCTCGGAAATTCATCTGCAGCACAGCATAGCCACGGTTAGACCAGAATTGTGCATTAGCGTTGTATCCCCATCGATCTCGCGCCCAAGGACCACCGTGGGGAATAACAAGCAGAGGTAAATTCTTAGGCTCTTGTCCTTTCGGCAGTGTCAGGTAGGCGGGAATCTCTAGTCCATCAGACGACTTGTAGGCGATTGGCACCATCGGTGAGAGCAGTTCAGGATCGAGCTTTGGACGTGGGCGGTACTGAAAAGTCAGTTTGCGCTTCTTGCGATCGAAGAGATAAACTGCTCCGGGATCAGTATCGCTGTACACATTGACCAGAGCAAATCGTTGCTTTTTATCCATTGAAGTGTAGGAGAATTCCTTGCCGGGAAACTGCGAGCGCAGGAAATTGTACTCTTCCTCCCAAGCTTTGTTGCGGAAATAAATCCGCTCCCGCGCATCCTCGTATTTGGTGTAAATCAGCTTGCGACTTAGATCATCAAAATAAGCTGAACCAAAATCTACGCGACCTAAAGGGTCTTTGTCGACGAGTGTCTCTTTACCCGTTGAAGGATCAAACAGAACCAGTTCAGTGAAGTTACGCCCTTTGTTAGTTACCATGTAAGGCAATTTGTTGTCTTTTGTAAAAGACACGATATAAGCAGATTCAAGCGAGCTAACTTCATAGATTTTGGTCAGTCCCTTTGCATCGACACGCAGGAATTCAGTTGAGCCATCGCTGCTATTGCGCAAGACAAAGCGTAAGTTTTCATCCCAGTCAAAAATAAAGCCGGTGAGGCGATCTGTGTTTTGGTAAATGAGTTTGCGGGCGCCAGTGGTAACATTCAGTTCGTAAAGATCGTGCCACGATGGATCGCGGTCGTTAAGACCTACCCAAAGTTTGTTAGGATTTTTTCTGGAGAGTCGGATAATGTTGGCACGAGTGTTTTCATAGGGAGTGAGGTTACGCGCTGGCGGAACACCATCGGGACCATTTGCAGCAAAAGGATTGACGGCATAGACATGATAATTTTCGTTACCGCCTTTATCTTGCAAATACAGCACAGATTTGCTGTCCCAAGTCCAGAAGTAATTAACAATTGGTCTGAGCGTGTCAGCCGTGATGGGGCGCGCTTTTTCGAACGGATCATTAAGGGCTTTAATCCAGATGTTCATCACACCTTTGTAGACCTTTCGGAAAGTCATCCAGCGCGCATCAGGGGAGATTTGACCACCGACGATTTCCGGGTTATCAAAAAAGATTTCGCGCTCAATCAGCGGAACTTGCTGAGCACATAGAGCAAGCGGTGTGAAACCAAGAAACAGCGCAAAGATGACGGGTTTCATACGCTTATTGTGATTTACCTTAGAGTTGTGTAGGAATACGAATATACTTAGACCGATTGTGAGGTAAAATATGTTAAGGCTTAACAAAATTCAACGTGTGCAATCAAGCCAGTTCATCATGCCAAAGTGGCGAAGGCGCGCGTAGCGTAGTGAGGCGTAAATTGAATGCCATGCTTAAGTTTCAGATGTGCAAGTGAGGCAATCATGGCGGCGTTGTCGGTTGAATAAATCGGCTTTGGAATGTGAAGTGCAAGTCCTTTTTCGGCACAGGCGCGCTCGAATTTTCGGCGCAGTTCAGAATTGGCACTCACGCCGCCCGCCACGCTGATGGTCTCTATGCCGTATTTCTGCGCGGCTTGAATGGTTTTTGACACCAAGACGGATGTAATAGCTTCTTGAATCGAGGCACAAATGTCGGCAAGATGCGTTTGAATAAAGTTGTCGGTTTGATTTGCAAGATACGTTTGAACTGATGTTTTCAATCCTGAAAAACTGAAATCGAAATTGTCGTCGTAGCCTTTGGTGAGGGCTTGCGGGAATTTGTGAAAATTCGGGTCGCCGTGTTTGGCAAGTCTGTCCATTTCGGGTCCAGCAGGATAAGGCAATCCGAGCATTTTGCCGGTTTTGTCGAAGGCTTCGCCGGCGGCATCGTCGATGGTGCGTCCGATGATGGTGTAGCTTAAGTCTTCACGGACGATTGCCAGCAGGGTATGTCCGCCCGACACTGTGAGCGAGAGAAAGGGAAACGATGGATACGGCTCTTCAATGAAGGTTGAAAAGATATGTGCTTCAATGTGATTGATGGGCACAAACGGTTTTTGCAGCGCGAAGGCAAAGGCTTGCGCAAAATTCAAGCCGACAAGCAAGGCGCCGATAAGTCCTGGTCCCGCCGTTGCGGCTATGAAATCGAGCTGAGACTTCTGTATATTTGATTTTTCTAAGGCTTGCTGCACAACTGTGATGATCAGCCGCTCATGTTCTCGCGACGCAAGTTCGGGAACAACGCCACCGAAGGCATGGTGCGCAAGTTGCGAACTAATGATGTTGGAAGCAACTTTGCCATCGATGAGCACAGCGGCGGAAGTTTCATCGCAACTGGTTTCAAGTCCGAGAATGGTCATAAAACAAACATTTTAGCAGTATGGAAAAGCCTCGCAAAGATAAGAAGACCTACTCAATGGTGCGCTTTTCGCGAATGTTTCTGTTTCTGATTGGCGCAAGTTTAGTCTTTCTTTTTCTGCCACGCATTGGTCAAATTCACTTGATTTACCATGTGCATCCGATGCTGTCGTTCTTGCTCACCATCGCTGGCGTTGTCATTTGCCTCTACGCTTTCATTGGCGGTGAGGGGCTATACTACAACTACACGATAAAAGAGGATACAAAGAAAAAGCAAAGTGAGGAGCAAGAAAAATCTTGAGAAAAAACCACGACTTTGAACAACTCATCCAGAAAAAATGACAACAGCGCTTTCGATCGAAGAACTCAACGCTAAAATCAGGCAAGAATCTGAATTTGTAAATCGTCTGCGAGCTGAAATTTCTAAGGCTGTCGTTGGGCAAAACTATGTGATCAATCGCTTGCTAATTGGTCTGCTCACCAATGGACATATTTTGCTTGAGGGTGTGCCCGGACTTGCCAAAACACTCACAGTCAGTTCATTAGCAAAGGCACTGAGTTTGAAATTCCAACGCATTCAGTTTACGCCCGATCTTCTACCGGCAGACCTCATTGGCACGATGATCTACAATCAAAAGGATATGAAGTTCTATACGAAGAAAGGACCGATTTTTGCGAACCTGATTTTAGCCGATGAAATCAACCGTTCGCCTGCAAAAGTGCAATCGGCACTTCTAGAAGCCATGCAAGAAAAGCAGGTAACGATTGGCGAAGAAACCTACAAACTCGATTCACCATTTTTGGTGCTGGCAACACAAAACCCCGTTGAGCAAGAAGGCACATACCCTTTGCCCGAAGCGCAAGTTGACCGCTTTATGATGAAACTCAAAGTGGGCTATCCTTCACGCGAAGATGAATTAGAGATTATGCGTCGCATGGCACGCACCGAGCCGCCCGAGCCGATTCAGCCAGTCATAACGCCAGAAGAGATTTTGCGCGCAAGAAAAGTCGTCGGTGAAGTCTACATTGACCCGAAAGTAGAACAGTACATTGTAGATATTGTGTTTGCAACTCGAGAGCCAGAAAAAGTAGGGCTAGCAGACCTCAAAGCGCTGATTGCCTACGGCGCATCACCGCGTGCGACGATTTACCTCAACCTTGCAGCGCGCGCACATGCCTTTCTTAATCAGCGTGGTTATACAACTCCCGAAGATGTCAAGACCGTCGCCTATGACATTATGCGGCATCGAATCATTCTAACCTATGAAGCTGAAGCGGAAGAAGTGCAACCTGAAGATGTGATTCGTCGAGTGCTCAACGCCGTGCCTGTGCCGTAGCAACCTACAATTGCATCCTTTACTGTGACGAAAAAAGCAAAAAAACAGCAGCCTGAAAAATTCTTAAAACTTCAATCCGAGCCGGGAGTTACACGTGTTGATCATCGCAATACACACGGCTGGCTAATGCGACTACACCATCAAGGCACAACCTACACCAAACTCTTCAGCGATGGGGTGTATGGGGGTGCAAAAAAAGCCCTCAAAGCTGCGCGCAAATACCGCAAACAACTTGGCAAAACGCTGGGCATTGAGTCGCTAAGCCAGCGCCGTAGAACACGTAGCGTCAGTTCGCGCAACACGGCAACGGGCGTGGTAGGGGTCTATCGGCTCACAAGCAAAGGCAAAAATGGCGTAGCGCGTCATTATTACGCAGCAAGTTGGAATCCGGAGCCGAACAAGGTGAAAACAAAGTCGTTCTCCATTGCAAAGTATGGCGAAGCTGAAGCGTTTCGTTTAGCCGTGGAGTATCGCCAAAACATGGTGGCGAAAATCATGGGGCGACAACCTGAAGTAGAGCGTGTACAATCAGCGCCACGCTATGCCCCTGCTGATGTAATCATAGCCAAAAACGAGGACGACAAAAAAACACGCAAAGCAAAAAGCAAGAAGAAAAAAAGACGCAAAGAAGCGCAAAGACAAAAAGAAAAAGTGAGGTAAGAATGCCAGAGACACTCCCGAAAGAAGTTTTCAAAAAAGTCCGTGAGCTTGAAGTTCGTACACGCGGGCTTGTCAATAACATCTTCAGCGGTGAGTATCACTCAGCTTTCAAAGGCAAGGGGATGGAGTTTGCGGAAGTGCGCGAGTATCAATTTGGCGATGATGTCAGAGCAATCGATTGGAATGTCTCGGCGCGGCGCGATGATGTCTTTATCAAGGTCTATGAAGAAGAGCGCGAGCAAACGCTAATGATTCTCTTCGATGCGTCGGGCTCAGGCATGTTTAGCACAGCCCATCAATCCAAGCGCGACCTTGCTGCGGAAATTTGTGCCACATTTGCCTTCAGCGCAATCAAGAACAACGATAAAGTGGGCTTGATTATCTTCACCGATAGTATCGAAAAGTTTGTCGCCCCGCGCAAAGGCAGAACACACGTGCTGCGAATCCTGCGCGAAATTTTCTTCTTCAAGCCCAAAGGTAAAACCACGAACATTGCCGCAGCACTTGATTTTGCAACACGCGCACTTAAGCGCCGTGCAATTGTCTTTCTCGTCAGCGACCTGATGGATTCGCAGTATATCGAGAAAATGAAACTCATTAACAAAAAACACGATTTCGTGGTCATTCATATCACTGACCCAAGAGAATTTTCTCTGCCTCAGGTCGGACTGTTAGAACTCGAAGATGCAGAAACCGGCGAGTGTTATCTTGTCGATACCTTCGATGAAGCGTTTCTAAAAAGTTATGAGAGTCGCATGTTGCAGATACACGCTAATCGCAAAGCGCAATTACAACGCTTACAAATCGATATGGTGCAAGTCTCAACCGATAGGTCCTACATCAAACCGCTCACAAACTTCTTCCGACAGCGTGAACTGCGTCAATAAAACCAAAAGTGCAACGCTAACGGCACTGGTGCTTAGCCTAATGAGTGTCATTGCCATAGCCATACCACTCCATGCACAGCAGCCGATAACAACGCTCTCGATTGCGCCTGACACTTGCACCATTGGCGACAACATTTTCTACACACTCAATGTCTTAAAGAAAAGCTCAATACGTCTGAACTATCCGCAGCTCTCCGATAGCACAGTGTTTTCTCCATTTGAAATTCGCCAAGTAGAAATGCTGCCAGCAGAAGCACGAGAAAATTTGATTCTCGAAAAAATCCGCTACACGCTCACGGTCTTCGATACAGGCATGCAGACCGTGCCCGCAATTTCTGTGGCGTATCTTGATCAAGAAACACAGCAACAAGACTCCATCGTGTTAGAAAGGAAAAGCGTGTATGTCAAATCTGTATTAGATACGGCGCGCAAAGACATTGCAGACATCAAACCTGTGCGCAGTGTGCCCATACCGCTGTGGGTATATCTTACAGGCGGCGCTCTGCTGCTTGCGTTCGCAATAGGAATTTATTTCCTTGTGCGCTATTGGCGTACTCGAGCGCCTGCACCTGTGCAAGCACCAGCGCTGACACCGTACGAAGTGGCCTTGGCAAAATTGAAAGGGCTTGAAGAGATCACACTAAACTCTCAGAACGACTTCAAAATCTATTACAGTGCGATAAGCGACGCAGTACGAGAATTTTTGGAGCGCCATTATGGCTTTCCAGCAATGGAGCAATCGACATCAGAAATTGATGCGATACTGCAAGCAAAGAGACCGAAAGAAGAAGCTGAGCGTGTTAAGAGCCTGCTTGAGAAAGCCGATCTTGTAAAATTTGCAAAGTTTCAGCCGACCGTAAGTGAAGCCAAAGAAAGTTTAAGTGTAGCATTTCAAATTATTGAGATTGCTCGACCAAGCCAAACCCCAGATTTATCAAACCGTCCAACGCTGCGCAATCATGTTTGAGATGTTTTTTCAAAGAGAGTTTTCATTTCAAAACCCAGAGGCGTTTTGGCTTTTGTTGACTCTGCCGCTGCTTGCATTTTGGCAGTGGCATCGAGAGAGAACAGGAAAAGTAGCGACCCTGATTTTTTCAGATGTGCGTCAAGTGGCAGAGGCACACAAAAGCATGTTTTCAGTCAAATCTTTTCGCCATAGCCTAACGCTCCTGCGCTTAATGGCGCTGGCATTGTTGATTGTGGCACTTGCGCGACCGCGCCTAGAGAATCAAAAGCAAATCATCTACGCCGAAGGAATTGACATCATCTTAGTCATTGATCTCTCAGGCTCCATGCTTGCCGAAGACTTTGAGCCGAAAAATCGCATTGAAGCAGCTAAGGATGTTGCTATTGAATTCATTAACAATCGCATAAGCGATCGCATTGGCTTAGTGGTGTTTGCTGGACAAAGTTTTACGCAGTGTCCGCTGACGCTCGACTATAATCTGCTCAAGTCGTTCATTGCCAAACTCAAAGCCGGAATGTTAGACGAGGATGGCACAGCAATCGGTATGGCAATTGCGACAGCAACGAATCGGTTGCGTGACTCTAAGGCTAAAACCAAACTGATTATTTTGCTCACCGATGGACAAAACAACGCGGGAGAAATTGAGCCCATTACAGCAGCAGAACTTGCGGCAGCTTTAGGCATCAAGATTTACACGGTAGGTGCAGGCACACAAGGCTACGCAAACTATCCTTTTGAAGATCCACTTTTCGGCAAACGATACATGCGTGTCAAGGTCGATGTCGATGACGCAACACTCACACGCATTGCTGAACTGACGGGTGGAAAATACTTTCGCGCAACAGACTACGAGAGCTTAAAGAAAATTTACAACGAAATTGATGCACTCGAGAAAACAAAAGTCGAAGTAGAAACTTATGTAGAATACAAAGAAGAGTTTGCACAATTTCTTGCACCCGCCTTAATTTTTCTAGCAATTGAACTGCTGCTGGCTCACACGCGCTTTCGCAAAGTGCCATAATTGAAAGATAAAGCGCATGCTAACAGAATTCTTTTGTGTATGCAGCACGAAAGAGTGTTTCATAGTCAGGTGTAAGCGTAACATTGCGCCGTTTCATCACAGTGCGTGCAACTTCCAGCGCTTTATCTAAATCGTAACGAACAAAGCCGTCGGCGCCTCCCCATTGAAATGAACCAATGGTCTTGGGTGGAAACCCAGCACCAAAAATGTTCGAGCTCATGCCGACCACAGTGCCCGTATTGAACATGGTGTTGATGCCACACTTTGAGTGCTCACCCATAATCAAACCCAAAAATTGCATCTTCGTATCAATCTCTTTGCCGCCAACATTCATACGAATGGTGCTGTAATTGTTTTTGAGGTCCGAGGTGTTGGTATCAGCACCCAAGTTGCACCAACTGGAAATGTAGGAGTGCCCAAGAAACCCTTCATGTTGCTTATTTGTATAGCGCTCTATGATACTGCCTTCAACTTCTCCGCCAACTTTTGAAAACGCACCGACATAGACATAATCGTAGAGCTTGGCGCCAATTTTGACAGTGGCACTTTCACCAATCATGACATAATTCATGAGCACTGCATTCGGGAAGATTTTAGCGTTTGGAGCCACATAAATGTATCCTTCCGTTGCATCTAAAACTGCACCTGCACGAACTTGCGCGCCACGCCCCACATAAATGCGCGACTCATCGACGAGAATAGCGCGTGGATGCACTGTGCCTTCAACTTTTCCAAAATCCTTGCACTGCATCGCTTCACGGCGAAATTCCTCTGGATGCAGGCGTACTAAATCCCACATAAAAGCAATGTAGCGACAATCAACCTGCGTGCTTGAAAAGCGTTCGGCAATCATTTTAGCATCAATAAGTTCAGGTGGAGAATCACCAAAAAGCTCGTGAGGATTTGTGCGAAAAGCAATAAGCTGTCCGCCATTGAAGTACGCTTTACCAAACTCAAAAGCACCGCTTAGAACCTTTTGCGCAAAGGGTTTGTCGCAAATCACGCGCCCATTGAGAAACAGCACATCGTTCTGGGTAAAGGTGTTGATAGCATAGTCTGTCAAAACTGTACGCCAGTATGGTGCAAGTGCAGCACGCATGTGCAGCGAGAGTGGAAGAGAAGACAGTGCGACTTCGAACTTTTCACGCAAGGTGCGCATGCCCAGCGTGAGTTCGTAAATCGGTTTGAGATGAAGTAGCGGCGTGAATTTGAGGACAGCATCATCCTCGAAAAGCATAACTTGCATAGCGGTACGATGAAACTCAAGAAGTAACTAAGAGACTGCAACGACACGCAGCGACTGCGGTACGACGCTGACTTGAACAGACTGACTGACTTGTTCATAGACTTCGCCATCTAAGTGCATAGACTCAGGGCGCGAGAGATGAATTATGGCTCTGCTGATTTTAGTGTAAATCACTTGTGAGGTGTGAATATGACGACCACGCATAAATGCAAATACCCAACGAGGCAATTTCCATATTGGAAATTCTTTCAAGATACAAATATCTAACCAGCCGTCGTTCATTTCTGCTTCAGGCGTAATCCAAAACTTGCCCCCTTCGCGTTTGCCATTGCCAATCATAAGAGCAAAGACGCTTTCTGTAATTGTCTCTACGCCGCTGGGCGTATGCAGTTCTATGGTCATCGGTACGGCACGATATGTACGACCGACAACCCACAAGGCATAAAGATAAATCAGATCGCCACGCACATGCGGCACTTGCTTGGCAATACGCGCAATTTCGCCCGTGAAGCCAATGCCAAGCGAATTCAAAAAAGCGCGTTTAACACTTGAGCCGTTCTGCTCAAAGTGCACGGTGCCAGTGTCAATCATGCATGTTGCAGTATTCAAAACTTTTTCAACCGCAGTTTCAAGCGGCACTTTGCGCGGTGCAGTGTTGCCTGAAAGATTGCTGTAAAAGTCATTGCCCGAGCCTATCGGTATGCAGCCGAGTACAGTTTCGGAATGAATAAGCGGTTGCGCTGTTTCATTGAAGGTGCCGTCGCCCCCGCAAGCGACAACAATATCAACCGAAGACTTAACAGCGCGCGCAAAGTCTGTTGCCTCATTGGGCTGTGTCGTCAGTTGAATGGTAGTATCGACTTGCTTAGCTTTCAGCGTTTGCTGCAAAGGTTTCACCTTCTCTTTTGCCTTACCGCGATTGGCAGCAGGGTTCAGAATAAACCAGTAACGGCGTGTAGCCTGAGCAGTGGCAGCGCTATGTTTGGAGTGAGGCGAGGGCAAAGATTGAGGAGAGTCTAATTCTGACAAGAATTTTTCGCGCATAGATTGACAATGCAAGGTTGAAAGAAGAAGTAACACGGTTGAAAGTTTTGCACAAAACTAATGTGTGAATCTGTATTTTCGCATTTTAACTGATGAGAATATGCCAACACGCAAGTTTATTTTATCAAACGATTCGTTTGCAGAGCAGCCTGCCTCTTGCGTACGCTTAGAAAGATATGAAAAAGACTTGAACGCAGCGCAGTTAGAAGCAGTACGTACAACGCAAGGTGCAGTGCTGGCGATTGCTGGTGCAGGTACAGGCAAGACTAAGACGCTGACCTATCGTGTCGCCTATCTGATTGAGGCAGGTGTGCCAGCGCAGTCGATTTTGCTGCTGACTTTCACGCGCCGCGCCGCTGAAGAAATGATGAATCGTGCGGCAGCATTAGCAGGTGTGCAGAGTGCGCAAATTCTGGGTGGCACCTTTCACGCTTACGCACATAAGCTCCTGCGTCAATATGGCTCACATATCAAATTGGCAGATAATTTTACCGTGCTCGACCAAAGCGATGCTGAAGATGTGATTGATATTGTGCGCACAGCATTAGGCTATCACAAGAAAACTCTGACACAAAAACGCTTCCCCAAAAAAATACCCTTCAAAGCATCATTAGTGCAGCAGCGAATCGAAATCTCTCCATTGAGGCGATTCTGGAAGAGAGTTATCCGCACTTTCTGTCTCTGGCTGAAGATATTAAGAAAGTAGCTGCCGCATACCGTGAGTACAAACGCACTAATGCGCTTGTGGATTATGATGACCTTTTGACCTTGACAGCAGAACTGCTGATGGAGTATCCCGATGTGCGTGCCCGCATCAGCAGTGCATTGCGCTATATCATGGTCGATGAATATCAGGACACAAACAAGGTGCAAGCTGAAATGGTGCGCCTGCTCTGTGAAGTACATGGCAATGTGATGGCTGTCGGCGATGACGCACAATCAATTTATTCCTTTCGTGGTGCGGATTATCGCAACATTCTTAATTTTCCAAAGCAATTTGCAAACTGCCGCATTATCAAACTCGAAGAAAATTACCGCAGCACATCGCGCATCCTTGAGCTGACCAATGCTGTCATAGCACAAGCCAAAGAAAAATTTGCAAAGCGGCTCTACACCACAACCAAACTTGACGGCGACTATCCTGCTATTGTGCATGCCCCGAACGAAATGTTTCAGTCTAAGTTCATTGCGCAGCGCATTCTGGAATTGCGCGAAGAAGGTATTGCACTCAATCAGATGGCTGTACTAATGCGCAATAGCCGTGATTCGTTTGACCTTGAGCTTGAATTGCGCCGACGCAACATTCCTTTTGTCAAGTATGGCGGACAGAAAATCACCGAGGCGGCGCACATCAAAGATTTTGTAGCCTATCTCAAACTGTTGCACAATCCCAAAGATGTACTAAGCTGGAATCGCATTTTGAAACTCTTGCCCGGCATTGGACCAAAGACGGCACAGGACATTACGGAGTGGATAAAAACCGCCCCCGATCCTTACCGCGTCGATACAGCAAGTCTCTCACCAAAATATCTTGAAGCACTGCGCCAACTGGCTGAACTTTTTGCAACACTGACTACTCGGCAGAGCAATCTCATAGACAAAGCCGAGAAAATTTATCAGTACTACTTACCTCTCATGCGCCAATGTTATTTTGAAGATTACCCCAAACGCCAAAAAGACCTCGAGAACTTTCTTGCGATTTTGCTCAATTATATATCGCTCGATGAATTGCTTGCTGATTTAGCCCTAGACCCGATTGACCTTTCCGCGATGGAGACAAAAGCTGTGCAGAAAGATGAAGCCCCGCTTGTGCTCTCCACAATTCACTCTGCAAAAGGATTAGAGTGGACAGCTGTTTTCCTTATCAATGTGCTTGATGGCATTCTTCCATCGCGATATGCAGTAGGCAGTGCGGAACAGTTAGATGAGGAATTGCGCCTGCTCTATGTAGCACTTACACGTGCAAAAGACTACCTTTACATTTCCTACCCGATTGTATGCTCAGGATTTGCCCAAGAGGAGTACTTCGGTAATCCTTCACGCTTTCTTGCAGCTTTGCCCGAAGAAGTATATGAGAAACTGCTGTTAGTGAAAGCAAACACACCGCCCAGTGCGCTGAGTGCGCCAGCGCGCCAACTCGAAAAGAAAAAGTCGGCTTCAACACAAGAAAGTAATGCACAGGATGATGTGCCGTTCTAATCTTCAAAGTAAGGTGATGAGTGTAAGTTGGTGCAAGCCGCCGAGTACGCCCAGCGATGAAAAAGCATAATCGAACTTGAAGCGCTCAATAGCAATGCCTAAGCCAGCCGAGAGCCCGGCAAGTCCTAATGTGCCTGTAAGTGTGAGGTCTTGACGCTGCAAGTTGCTATAGCCAAAGCGGAGTTTGACTGCATCGGTAATCGTAAATTCCCCACCAATCGTAAAATTGCGAAAACGTGAAAGAAACGACTCACTGGCGTCAGCAAGGCGGATAAAGCCGAGTGTCAGTTCCAAAGGTAAGCCTTCAAGTTTTTGCTTACACTAAAGCGCACATCGAGCGGAAGTGCTTCCGATGCACCATCAAAGGTGGAAAGTTGAGTGCCAAGAGTGATAAGCGCAAGCCCAATGTGCAGGTCTTCCGAGGGAATCAAGAGCAGCAGTCCTGCGTCAAGTGCCAGCGCGGTGGAACGAAAATTTTGAATGCCTGAGAAAATAAACTTGACGCCGATGCCAGCGCGCAAAGACCCAAAGCCGAAGCGTTGTAATTTGCGCGAGTAAGCAAGATGCAATGCAAGATCAGTTGCTGAAAACGTGCCTGTGGTGTTGCCTATCTCATCAGTTTCATCAAAACTGCCATAACTGACAAACGTGATACCTGCACCAAAATCTCCAATGTTTTCAATTTGGCGTCCATAGGCAAGAAATCCTGAATTGATATCGAGCAAATGTTTTTGAAAGCTAAAGGCGGCTTGTTTGTGTGTCGTTGAATCCAGCACGGCAGGATTTTGAAAAAACTGTTGATGTCGTGCGCAAGAGAAGCACTATTGCCGCCAAGCGCAGCGATGCGTGCACTGCGATCGAGTCGAAGAAACTCAAACGTGGTGGTCTGAGCATGAGCAGAGGGTGCGAAAGCAATGAGCAAGATTGTCAGCAGCGTATGAAAGCGTGGCATGTGAAATTGTTTTGAAGCAAACTACGCAAAATTGCACGGCATATCAAGGCAAGTATTACAGCACTCTAAGCTTCAACGCTAAGATATAAGTTATGCGCACTAATATAGCGTGCAATCAGCGAAGGCATTTTGCGAAAAGTAAGTTGACGGCGTTCAGGCTGAGCAAGCTCGAGACGCAGCGCTGTTGATGAAATCGGCAAATCTAATTTGATAAAATGCAGTTTGGCATTTGGAAATTCAGGCAAAAGTGAAGGTGTATTAGGCTGCAGCTGACGTGAGAAGACAACAAGTTCAGCCATATCCAGAATCTTATCGGGCGATTTCCATTTTGAAAAAATGCGGTAATTGTCTTCGCCAATAGCTAAAAGCAGCTTAGCGTTTGGGTATTGCATGGCAAGATATTGCAAGGTCTCGAGTGTGTAAGAAGGATCATTCTGCTTGAGTTCCCAGTCGCTAGCCATGAAGCAATTGCCGGTTTCATTGAGCTCTTCTACTAAGAGTGAGACCATCTCGAAGCGTTGTTGATCGCTGGCGGTTGTCCCAGATTTGAGCGGATTGCGCGAGACGCTCAAAATCACTTTGTCAGGTTGGAGAAGTTCTCGCGTCAGTGTGCAAAGTGCAAGATGACCAAGGTGTGGCGGATCAAATGTGCCACCAAACAAGACGATAGATGACAAGGCTAGCTACCTAATAGTCGTTTGATTGCTTTGCAGGAGTTGTTCTTTAACAAATGCTTTTGCACCTTCGACTTTATACTTTTTATCAGGAAATTTTTCCTCATATCGTTCAATTTCATCTTCGGCTTCACTCCAACGCTCGCGCACAATCAACGTTTCAATCTTGCCCAGCAGGGCTTCTTCGTAGTAAGGGCTATCGGGATAGCTCGTGAGCACTTCATCGAAGTAGAGTGTGGCGGCGCGATAAGCACGCAGTTGAATATACTGCTTGGCTGCATCAAGCGCTTTGAGAGCAAGTTTATTGCGGCACTCCATAATTTTTTCTTCGGCAAGCCGCAGTGTGTCGAGCTCACCGAGTTGCGCTTGCAAGCGTCCAATAAGTGCTTCATAAGTTGCACGACGCGCAGAATCAGGAGCATCTGCAGCTAATAGGCGTAAATCTTGAATTTCACGGGCGATACGCGCCGAGTCAGGTACAGGGTAGGTGTCAATGTAACTTTGAAATTGTGCAATTGCGCGGCGGCTATACTCTTGGTCTAAGCTATGCACAGGAGAAAGTTTGTAATAGCACATTGCAATTTGGAAAGATGCAATTCGGCTATATGGCGAAGATGGAATATTGCGCAAAAGTGTCTGATAGGCTTCTGCAGCAAGAAGATACTGACCGTAAAAGAAGTAGCTTTGTGCTAAGTAAAACTGTACATCATCTTCATATTCCGTGGCACGGCTGGTATAGATAAGTTTATTTAACTCGAGCTGCGCGGCATAATAGTCTTTCTGCTCATAGAGCGATTTTGCATACTCGAAGCGACCTTTGAGAGATTCGTCAAATATGATGCGCTGTGTGCTACACCCTATAGCTGCAAGAGCTAAGCCCAAGCAAAACAAGGTGCAAGCTATGCGAAATGATGAAAGCATATCGTCAATTAAATCTATCGGCTTCTGACACTAAAAAATAAAAATACAATAATTCCAATTGCTCCCACGATAGCTGCGGGCATTGCCACACGCTCCCAAAATGAGGGCAGTTCAGGCTTGAATGTCTCCGTAAAGCGTTTGTCTTCGCTCTCGACAAGTTCATATGTGTGCACCGTGTCCTGAAAAGCAATTGTGCGAGCATGCACAAGCAACGTTTGCCGCTGCGCGCTAACAGCCTTACACTCCAAGTAGAGTTCAAATTTGCGCAGCACTTGCGCATCATTCAAAAATTGGTAGGAGAAATTCGCTTCTACAGCACGTGCATCAAGTACGGCATAATCTTGGGAGTCGAGTGTCTCGCGCTCGTAGAGAGTAAAGCCTGCAGCGAGCAGGTGGCTTTGAAGTGCAGCATCAAGCAAGCCTTGAAAAGTGTAAGCGGGCGCAGGTGTAAAGAGCAGAGTTTGGGGCACAGCACGTTGCAAAAGGGTTTGGACAAGATGCTCAGCATAGAGGTCGGCAAAAACCGCACTGGTGAGTTTGGGTTTAGGTTGCGCATAAATCTCGAAAACGGGGCAGACAAAGAGCAGTGCTAAGACGAGTTGCACCATAGGTCAGAATAGGCTCAAAACTGGTTGAATTTCAAATAGCACACGTAAAAAGATTTGAAAATCATTAAGACGCGCACCTTCGATGTTATTTGCGTTGTAACGCCAAACAGGTGTGAGGTTGAGCTCCGCATTGAAGGCATTAGAAGGTTGATAGAAAAATCCAATGGTCAGGGCGGTGCGCCGCTCAACAATGCCAAAGGGCGCAGGTTCACTGTAGCCCGTTTGAAGATTGTATCGTGTAGTATCGAGCCATGGTTCGGTGAATGGACCGTAGAGACTGCCCTCGCCTTTGCCAACGAAGAGCACGCTTGCCGAGACACGAAACTGCTTGAATGCCCAGTGTGAAAGCCCAAGTTCCAGCGACTCAAAATCTGTACCAAGTGGGTGTGCAAGCGGATTGGTATTGAAAATCCAGCGCTGGTAGCGATTGAATTGACGTTGATGGTAGGTGCGGTTGATTGCTCGAGAAATTTCAATGAAGGCATCAGTGCCATAGATGCCGAGCGGATAGAGCACATTTGCTGCACGAATACCAATTTGACCCGACCATAAGTTTGGCTCAAGCGCAGTTTGATCGACGATATTGAACTGCCAATCATCAACAACGAAACTGCCATAGATGTTAATCCCGTTGAATGGGAAGATGCTCAAGTCTGCACCAACAATCGGGTTGATTTCTTCTCTTTGGTTGAACTGCTCGCCGTAAATGACCGAAAAAGGATTGATGTAGCGCAGGTCCAGCGAGCGATTGCGTCCGCCATAAAGCACGCCTTGCCATAAGCCCAAGCGCAGTTTGCTAGAAAAGAGGTTGAGATCGAAGCGAATAGCGGTCAGATAGCGCTCAGCGTAACTTTGGATAGCACCAGAGGGTGTCCCTTCTTCTCGATACTCCACCTTATCGAGCATCGCAATGATGTAAGTGAAGCGTAGCGTTTTCGTATTAAGTTGAAGCATGAGCTGATCGAGCGGACCTGCTGTGTTAGAAAGACTGAGGCTATAGCGACCATATCCCCAATTGACGTAATCGCGCCCGAGCTTGACGCGAAAAAGCTCGCCGTGGTAGGCAAAAAATGCTTGTTCGGTGTATGCAGTTGCCCCAGCGTACGGGCGAGCAGGCACGAGGTCAAAGACGCCAGCTTGTTGCACAATCGAGGCATTGTAGATCACGAAATCACGATCGAAGTAAAGTGAAAGCCGTCCGCGTCCACGAAAGCGAGGGCGCAGGTCAATACCGCTCTGATTTTCGGGCGGCAGTTGCAAGTCAGGGCGGGGACCTTCGCGTCGCTCTACAATCAATTCAGGACGTGCAGCGATGCGAACCGCAGCTTTTGGAAAGACCTCGTCACGCAGCCAGCCTAATTCATCGTCCAGTTCTTGCTCTAATTTGTTGAAGAGCCAAAGCGTTACACGGTCTTCAATAGTGAATTTATCAGTCTCTAAAATTGCGCGTGCTACATCGACGCGTTCATACGGACGTGCCACGTCGTAAAGCCGTGTCAGATAGCCACGCACAATAAGCTGATCAATAATATCGTATGCCCAGTGCCCAGCAGGAAAGGTCTCGCCGCCTGCCTGAAGCGAGCGTGGGAAAAATGTTGCAAAAACAAGCAGAATAGCAACAAAAAATGTGGCTAGTCGGGACAAGCGTCGTTGCAGTTTAGTTACCAAGTTGGTTTTTAGAAAAATGCAATTTAGGCTAAAAATTTACGCAAAACCTTACGGTTGAGAAAACTGCAGTGTGATAAGAGGAATACCAGTAACAGCGATGAAACCGTGCATACATCGCCTTACACAACGACATGGAGTATACAGAAAACCGTTTGTAGCGTTCGCTGTCTAAAGTGCAGTGTCTGACAAGATTATCGGCGTATAAAGCGCACGGCATACGCACCATCTAGATGATGGATATGCGGAAGAATTTCCACTGCACCTTGTGGATTAACCAAGTGATGCAGTGCTGTTGGTAACACTTCTCTGGCGTCTTGAATCATCCAATCGGGACGGTCATAGAGAAAGGCATTGACAAGTTGCTGATTTTCCTCTGGCTCAATCGAGCAAGTCGAGTAGACAATAATGCCTTCATCTTTCACAAGACGCGTCGCATTATTGAGCAGCTCGCGCTGTGTTTTTGCCAGTGTAGTGATATCATTTGGAGAAAGTCGCCAACGAAGTTCTGCACGACGTGAGAGCACGCCTGTCCCTGAACATGGCGCATCGAGTAAGACGCGATCGAATTTTTCTTCGGTTTGGAATAGACGCGCATCCTGTTTGGCAGTTTCAATGATAGAAATGCCAAGTGTCGTAGCCAGCCGAGAGATGTCTTGCAGTTTATTGCCATAGAGATCGAGGGCGAGAATTTTGCCCGTGTTGCGCATCTGTTCAGCAAGGAAAGTTGACTTGCCACCCGGAGCTGCACACATATCCAAAATTTGATCACCCGGCTTAGCACCTAAGAGCATGCATGCAATAGCTTGCGCTTCGCTTTGCACCGAAGCATATCCCATTTTCAGAAGTTCTTCCATGTCGAAGAACTTTTCAGGGATAAGAAAATTCTCAAGCAAAGATTTCTTGTAGTGCACTTGCTTCTCGCTCAGCATCTGCTCAACCTCGGCAAGCGTGGTCTTCAGAGGATTGATGCGAAAACTGATTGTCGGTGGTGTATTGTTAGCGCTCATTAAATCTTGCGCTTCTTGCAGGCTAAAGCGTGTAAGCCAGCGCGCTAGGAGCCATTTGGGATGTGAGTACTGCAGCGCAATTTGGTCGGCAAATGTCCCACCTTTGACCTTAAAATTAATTGTTTCAATGTTGTTGGAAATGTTGCGCAACACACCGTTGACCAAGTTCCCCAAAAATTGATTTTTCAATTTCTTGGCAAGCTCGACGGATTCATTAACTGCAGCCCACTTTGGCACTTTCGTAAGGTAAAAAAGCTGATAGACGCCGATTCGCAGAATGTTGCGAATGTCGACATCCATTTTTTGGTAGTCGTGGTTGTAGAACTGCTGAATGATGTGATCGATCTTCGCGCGCTCACGCAAGGTACCATAAACCATTTCCATAGCAAACGCCTTGTCAAGGCGCTCTAGCGAAGACTGATTGAAATAATTATTGATAATGGTATCGGACTTAGCTTTGCCAGTTTCAACGTCCTTCAAGACCTTGACGGCGATTTCACGTGCTGTCATAAATGTGATAACGTTTTGCCTTGCTGAATGTATCCCTAATTACCTGAAACTGCAGAAGTAAAAAGGAGCCAGCGCGTTTCAGACATTGTATCAATAAACGGCTCAAATTATTCGTCTTGTCTGCTTACTTTGCTCTGTATTCCTGTCCTACTTCCCACATATTTCAGATTGTAACTAAAAATTTACGACAAAATCGGGAGTTTGCAATTTCAGAGTTGACGGGGCGCACAGCGTTTGACCGCCTCATCCAAAACGCGCTGAATGAGTTGGGCGTATGATAGTCCAGCTTGTCGCGCTGCCATTGGCAAGCAAGAGTGTTCATCAGGATTAGGTAAGATACCGGGTAGTGGATTGATTTCAATAATGTGCGGGGTACCGTGCGCATCGAGGCGAACATCAATGCGTGCCCAATCACGGCAGCGCAGCGCAGCATAAGCGCGTTTGCAAAGCGCAGAGATTTGCTCGGCAAGTTCATGCGTGAGGGGTGCTGGACAGCGAAACACATCGACAGGATGACTGGGGTCGTCCCATAGCCACTTTGCTTCATAAGAATAAATCTTGCGTGAGCTAGCGGGCAGATGCTCAAAGGTGATTTCAACGATGGGTAAAACCTCAACGCACTCGCCATTGCCAAGCAAGCCTACGGTGAACTCTCGTCCAGAAAGAAATGCCTCAACGAGTGCAGGTTGCTTATAGACCGTGAGCACTTCATGCAGTTGAGCAGAGAGTTCTTCGGGTGTCGTAACAACGGAGCGCTCGAAGACGCCTTTGCTTGAGCCTTCATGCAGAGGCTTGACGATGAGAGGATAGGTGTGAGCACGTGCTGCAAATGTAGCAATCTCACTGAAAGAAGAAACGAGCCAAAAGGCTGGCGTAGGAATGTTGTGATAGGTCAAGATTTCTTTTGTGCGGGCTTTATCGAGTGTAAGGCAAAGTGTCAGGGGGTCGGAGCCTGTGTAGGGAATCCCCATCAGGTCGAGCAGTGCCGGAATCTGTGCCTCACGACTCGGTAAGCCAATACCTTCGACAATGTTAAAGCAAATGTCGGGCTTAGAGTGTTGTAAGGTCTCGACAACAGCAAGAATGCGATTGGGATGGCAGTCAATCAAGACAATGTCTGAGACAAGCGGATGGGTGCGCAGGGCGTCAGCGACAGCCGCAATCGTTTCAGCATTATCCCACTCAGCAAATTCATCACATGCGTATCGACTCGCGGCGGAAAGAGAGTCGGGTTTCTGATTATAGAGTAGAGCGACGCGCATAATTATGACTTTGCCGCAGAATCAGAAAATATCGTGGTATCACGAATGAGTGCATCAATGAGTTGAACACCCTCAATGTGCTGCACAACATCGACCGCACGCTGAAGTTCTTCACGGCAATCGGGCAAAGCAATAAGCACGACTTTTTTGCTGGCGCAGGTAGACTTCGACGCCGCTAATGCCAGCCTGTGAGAGTGCAGCATCAATGCGGTTGATCAGTTGTAAATCGCTCAGCGGGCGAGAGACTTTGGAAGATTTGGAGGTCGCCGACCGTGAGACAACCAGGCTAATTGCTGCTACGGAAGCAAGCCCCAAAAGTCCCCAAAGCCACTTGGAGCGTCTCGGAGCAGAGGTGTCTTTTTCTGATGATGAGGTATCAGACATAAAAATTTTTTGTAACAAATATTTACAAATTTACAACTTTTTTTGCCTTTGTAGCATCAATTTGCCATAGCTGATGCGACTGTCTGAAGTAGAGTTTTGAGCGAGAACGGCTTCGTAATAAAGGCGGTAACACCACTGCGTTCCAACCGATGCTGATAGGCAGGTTCAATGCTGCCTGAAGCAATGATAATAGGCAGATTCGGTATTTCTTTATGCACAAAGTAAGAAAGCTCTTCGCCATTTATTTCAGGTAAAGTCAAATCAAAAATGCAAAGGTCAATTTCATCACGCATGGTTAGGATGGTCTTGAGGGCATCATGGCTGTTGGTGAAGGTAAGCGGCGTATAGCCCGCCGAATGGAGGGCGCGACTCATAATCTCGCACAAATACTGTTCATCATCGACAATCAAAATTGTGTTGCGGTGCTCGGGTGAAAGTCGCCTGAAAGGAGGTGAGAGAGAGACTGAAGTCTGCTTAACTTCAAGCGTTGTGCTGGTCAAGTCTACTAACGGAAAAAGCATGATGAAGCGAAGCCTGCGTCGAGGTTCATATTGCGCACCCATAAAGCCATGGTGCATCTTGACGATGTTGAGTGCAATCAGCAAGCTCAGTCCAAAACTTTGACCATGCTCTTTAGCAAACTGTGCTGGATCAATCATAACGACAGGAGCACCTGATGAACCGGCGGCATCACCGATAATAAGCGCAACATACTGTGAGGGGTTCTGCAGCCCAAAAAATGAGGATATTGGAAGAGAGAGCGGTTCGCAGACTTCAAGGGCAACCTTGTTGCAAGCCGGAAGAATACCTTGAACAGCGGTAGTAAGATTAAGAATCAGTTGTTGAAGCAGAGTTTCGCTGCCATAGATTTCATCGCACTTCGTGTCGTGTGTGAGTTTGAGCGAAAAGTAGCTTGAGAGTGTGGAGCTCAAAAGGCAATGTGCATTTTCAACAATAGACCAGAGCGAAAGTTTGGAAAATGGCACATCTGCTGCATTGACAAGGTTAGAAATCCACTTTACGGTTGCAAGTCCATTTTGAATTTTGGTTTCAATAGCTAAAAGTGCTTGTTGAAGCGCCTCGCTGTTACTGAGGTGCGTTTTGGCGTTGCGCATCAGCAGATCTAAATCATTGAAGATAAGATTGAACTCGTAGGCAATACCGCTGACAAGTGCACATGCGGCTTCTAATTTTTGATGAGGCTCCCAAAGCTCGTAGAGCATACTATTCTGCTCGGCAGAAGAGATGGCTGGCTTAACAATGTCAGCGGCAATGATAAGTATTGGCTGCTTGCTCATGACAACGCTGACAAGTAACTGCAAACGAGCACTGCCTGACGGCGTTTGGAAACAGAAAATTTTTTTAGGCAAAGTTGTCTCTTGCGTCTGTTTGAGCGCAGACTTGATAAACTCATCTAACAAAGGTTGATCTGATGGAATTGCAAACGAGGAAAGCGGTTTACCGACAACTTGCGAGAAACTGCTTTTGCCGAAGAAGCCTAATGCTGCGTCATTGCAAAAACAAATCTCTGTATCGGTATGCACAACAAGAAAGAAGGGTAAATGTGAGAGCAATTGTTCGTTGTGTACGGTTCGCTCCACTTGCTCCTGTAGCCACCACTGTATCTTTTCGTGTTCTCTTAGTGCGGTTTGAGCACGATGATAAAGCCAGATGCCTGTAAGTGTGAGTATGAGGCAAAATCCTAAGAGAAGTAAAAGCCAAATCTCGTTTTGCATCGTTGCAGTTTAGAAAGCCTTAAAAGAATGCAAACCTTATCAAAAACGATATGGGTTGTGCAGCAAAGCGTGCACAAAAAATTGCGCCTCGATTTTGGGAAACACACTACAAACCAAGCAGAATGTTAGGCTTTTAGATCATCTGGTGAAATCGGCAGTTTGCGAATGCGCTTGCCAGTGGCAGCAAAAATAGCGTTGCAGACTGCAGGAATAGCAGGTGGCAAGCCGGGCTCACCTGTGCCAGTTGGTGCTTCAGTGCTAGGTACAAAATAAACTTCTACTTTGGGCGCTTCATGGATACGCAGCGAATCATAATCCCCAAAATTCGATTGCTCAACACGTCCGTCTTTAATGGTAATGGCACGTTTGAAAACACATGAAAGTCCATCTATAACGCCACCTTCCATCTGCGCGGCAGCCGAGAGCGGATTGACAACAATGCCGCAGTCAATCGCTACTACAACACGATGTACTTTTACTTCACCTGTTTGTTTATCGACGGAGACTTCTGCAACTTCTGCCACGTCACTTCGGAACGACTCGTGGCATGCGATGCCACGATAAATGCCAGCGGGCAATGGTGTGCCCCAGCCTGCTTTTTCAGCGGCAAGTTCCAGCGCAGCTTTAAGACGCTTGTTTGTCAGCAAATCCCGCCGAAATTCAAACGCATCTTTGCCAGCTAAATGTGCTAATTCATCGATAAAACACTCGGTAACAAAGGCATTTTGTGAACTGCCAACAGAACGCCATGCGCCAGTCGGCACACCCGGATTATGCATCACCCATTCAACATGAAAATTTGGAATTCGGTAAGGCACATTTTGTGCACCTTCAACAGCGGCACCCTCAACGGTGTCTTTAGGGTGCGAAGCATTCAAGGCATCTCCCACAATTTTATGCGTCCAAGCAGCGATGTTGCCTTGCGCATCGAGTGCCGCGCTGAAGAGATTGTAAGTAGAAGGACGATACAGATCGTGCTGAATGTCATCTTCACGCGACCAGATGACTTTCACAGGTGCCTTAATGGCTTTTGAAATCTCGATTGCGTCGCTGACATAATCAGGATAAAGTTTGCGCCCAAACCCGCCGCCTAAAAAGGTAGTATGCACAATAACTTTGTCTTTTGGCAAGCCTGTAATATCGGCAGCAAGACTTTGCACTCGCTCTGGCACTTGCGTGGGTGCCCAGATTTCACACCTGTCAGGCTCGACACTTGCAACTGCGGCAGGTGGTTCCATTGGTGCATGAGCTAAGTACGGAACTTCATAGATCACATTGAGCAATTTCTTTTGAGCTTGCGCAATCACACTTTCAGCATTGCCAATTGATTTTGCTACCGCGCCTTTGCTTTGAGCAAGCAAGATACGCAACTTGCGGATTTGCTCGCTGCTTTGCTTTGCAAACTCGCCTTCATCCCACTTGATTTTAAGTTTCTCTCGTGCCTGCATGGCATTCCAATATCCATCAGCTACGACCGCCACACCCGACTTAATTTGAAGCACATGCTTGATGCCCGCTGATTTTCTTGCAGCTCTGTCGTCCACACTTTTTACTCTGCCACCAAACACAGGACACCGCTCCACAACAGCAACGAACATATTCGGCACCCTTACATCAATGCCAAATGTGGCACGACCGGTAACCTTATCAAGGGTATCGAGGCGCAGTGTAGGCTTGCCGATAAGTTTGAAATGCTGCGGATCTTTCAAAGGTGGATGTTGTGGCACAGGGAGCTTAGCCGCAAGCGGTGCAAGTTCACCGTAACTCATCTGCTTGCCACTGACATGCAAAACAAAACCATTTTCAGTGCGGCACTCTTTTTCAGGCACACCCCATGCTTTGGCGGCTGCTGAAAGCAGCATTTGGCGTGCAGCGGCACCTGCCTTGCGAAGTATCTCCCAATTGGTGCGCACACTGGCACTGCCGCCCGTCGCCATGCGTCCGTATTTTTCATGCGCATCACCTTGCTCGGCACGGACTTTTTTCCAGTCGGCATCGAGTTCTTCAGCTAAAATCATGGGCAAAGCGGTATGCACACCTTGTCCCATTTCAACTTTGCCAAGTGTAACAACAATACTCCCATCAGTTTCAATGCGCAGCCATGCATTGGGTTCAAATGTAGCAGCAGGTAAGTGTGATGCAAAGAGTTGATGCTTGTCGTCAGACTGTAAGTAAAACCCAAGTGCAAAGCCTGTGCCAGCAAGAGAGAGAATTTTCAGAAAGTCACGTCGAGAAACACTCGAGCACGTATCAAATGAGATCGTATCAGGCGTTTGATGAACTTTGCTCATTTAAGTCCTCCATGATCTTGCAATTTTGCAGCGCGATGAATTGCGGCACGAATGCGTTGATAAGCCCCACAGCGACATAATATGCCACTCATGGCTTCATCAATATCGGCATCAGTAGGATTTTTCTTTTCGTTCAAGAGACCTGCAGCAGCCATAATTTGTCCAGGTTGGCAATAGCCGCATTGTGGCACATCTTCCAAAATCCAGGCTTGCTGCAAAGCGTGAGTGCCATCAGGCGAGAGTCCCTCAATCGTGGTAATAGATTTTCCTGCAACCATTGAAACAGGGCGTGAGCACGATTTTGCTGCCTCACCATCAATAAGCACCGTGCAAGCCCCACAGTAGCCTTTGCCACAGCCAAACTTTGTGCCAGTCATGCCTAAAACATCGCGCAGAACCCAAAGCAGTGGCATATCTGGATTCAGCGTAAGTGTGTAGGAGGTACGGTTGATACTTAGCGTAAAAGACTTCATCATTCAGGTTTGATTAGTTCAAGGCGCAACGTGCAATGATGTTAGACGCAATGATGTTAGACAAAGCTAGATACAAATTAACGCAATATAGGTAGAAAGATAAACTGTTGCGCTATGCACATTCTGATGTGAAGTGCCGCATGTGTGCGCAGTGCAAAAAGTGCTGGACTAACTCTGGTGTTTAAACCTGCCTTTGTGCACGCTTGTCTTACAAGTGAGCCGTAGTAGTAACAATTAACATCGTCATCTTCAACTTAAACTTGTATGACAATGAAAGCGACAATTCTCTCTTTGGTTTTGGTAGCCTTGATGTTTGGTGCAGCGGTGCAAGGTGCACGCGCACAAGACGCTGAGAAGATTCTTAAAGAAATGCAAGACTTGCGAGAGCAAATACAAGAGCGCCGTGAAAAACTGCGTGAGCTGTATGGTACGAAAGCTAATCTGCACGATGCACAGCGTGAGATGCAACAAGCTCGTCAAAACCTGCACAGTGCTATCAAGGCTGATAACAAAGACGCAATTGAAGCAGCGCTAAAAGCATGGCGTGAGGCTAAAATGAAATACAACATCGCCAGCTGCGCCGCAGGTGTTGACCGACAAAAGGTGCGTCAGGAAAATCGCTACATGTACAAAGAACTCAGAGAACTAGGATATGCTATGCGAAGGGGCTGTAGATAACTCGAATGTAGCTGGGTTGGAGAGAAGTTGATTGCTGGCTGATGCAGGAAGCATCAGCTACTTTTTTGTAGTCCAAGCCACTCTCTAAATCTATCCCAACGGCGATTGATGGACATTGCCCCTTCGACCAAAATTCTCGAGTTGCTAAAATTGCGTGCCAAAATGCGTGCTTTGAGTTCATCAAGATGAGCTTCGGTTTCAGATTGCATCGCAGCGGTCAGTGATTTTGTGCCAGCAAAGGTTTCTCTGACAATGCGTGTCGGCGGTTTGAAGGAAAGAAAAAGTTCAGGTTTTTGTTCTTCAAGGTAATCAATGCGTGAGACCATAGAGCAAACATAAATCGCTGGTAGTTTATCCAAGACGCGCTCTACAATTTTTGATGCCCCATTGAAAAAGACAATCGGTCGCTTGTCAACGTGCTCGATGATGCCCTGCGGGAAAATCCACAAAGCGTTTTGCTTATCTGAAGGCTCTGTGAGTTTTTCGACGGCATAGGTGATGGTCTGCATGGCTTCGCGCGGGTTTTCTCGCACGATGGAGAATGCACCAAGCCGCGTAAAGAATTGGTAGCGCACAAGTTGCTTGTATTCAATGATGATGTAAAGATTTTGCTTGAAGTAGGCTTCAGTGCAAAGTTGTGTCCAAAACCCATCCCACCAGTAAGCATGATTGCAAAAAAAGATGATGGGGGTCTCAAGCTCGATGTGTTGCAGCAATTCTGTGCCGAAGGTACGGACTTTATCGAAGTATTTGCGAAACTGCGCGCGTGAATAATGGCGAAACCAAAACGTGTAAAGCGCGCTGCGACGAACTGTCAGCATTGAATTTTTGTGCAAACTTCATGGTTTAGAGAGCGGCAAATTTACATATTCACTCACTACATTATTTCATCTGAACCATGGTCATTCATCTCTCGCCCGAAGAGGTTGCAGCAAAACTGCGTAACAATCCTCAACTTACGCTCTTAGATGTGCGCACGCCAAGGGAATTTTTTGCGCGGCGCATTCCCACCGCTATCAATATCCCGTTAGACGAACTTTACCAACGCTACGAAGAGCTTGATGCAAAACAAGATATTGTGGTGCTATGTGAACATGGGATTCGAAGCGTCAGTGCAAGCGGAATACTGGCACAACTTGGCTTTGAGAAAGTCTTTAATATGCTGGGCGGTATGTCACGCTGGCAGGCAGAGACGATTTCGGGCTAAGAAGTGCAGAAGAGTGCAGCCATGTGCCTCTAAGCGTGACGAGGCAATACAGGCTACAGATGCAGAGAGAGCATAACCCTCCGCTAGGCGCTGCAGAGATAAACACAATGTATTGGGACGATTGCTCAAAAGATTTCTTATATTCGAAAAGTTTTCATGGCGCTTTGGCGCAATGTAGTTTTTCAAAATTGAAGAAAGGAGAGGTAACTATGCCAGAAATTCTCACCAACGGCAGCTCTGCCAAAAATTCAGATGTCAAGGTGGAAGAGGGCGCACAAAAATTGTCCCGCAGAAGGCAGGACTTGAAGATATTGTAGCGGCGACTTCTGAGATTTGCTTCATTGACGGCAAAAAAGGACGTCTGGTGTATCGTGGCTATGATGTTCACGATTTAGTCAATGGGGATGCGACATTTGAGGAAGTGATTTATTTGTTGTGGTATGGCAAATTGCCGAATCGACGCGAGCTCAATGAGTTCAATAAACGCCTAGTACAGCATCGTCGCTTGCCACGTGAAGTGGTGGCGCATCTTTATACCATTCCTACTTCTGCACCGCCTATGGAAGCCTTGCGCACAGCGGTCTCCGAACTTGCGCTCTATGACAACGATGAGCGTATGACAACGGAAGCGCACTTTGAACGCGCTTTCAAACTCATGTCGCAGGTGGCAACGATTGTCGCATTTGATGAGCGCATTCGCAACGAAAAAGATTTAATTCAACCCGACCCCAGTTTGCCGTTTGCAGCCAATTTCCTCTATATGCTCACAGGTAAACTGCCGGATTCTGAAATGACGCGGCTCTTTGACATCTGCCTGATTTTGCATGCAGATCATGAACTCAATGCTTCAACCTTCACGGCGCGTGTGATTGCAGCAACGCTGTCAGATATGTATTCGGCAATTGCAGGTGCAATTGGTGCCCTTAAAGGACCGTTGCATGGTGGAGCAAACGAGCAGGTAATGCGCATGCTAATTGACATTGGCGATCCAAGCCGTGCTGAAGGATATGTCAGAAAACTCCTTTCCGAGAAGAAAAAAATTATGGGCTTCGGGCATCGCGTCTATAAAACCGAAGATCCGCGTGCAACACACTTGCGCAAGATGTCGGAGCTATTAGGCTATCGCACAGGTAACTTGAAATGGTATGAAATGTGCCGCCGTATCGAGGCAATTGTCTTGCAAGAGAAAGGACTTTATCCCAACGTGGATTTCTACTCGGCGTCGGTCTATCACTTGATGGGGATTTCGATCGATCTCTTTACGCCGGTTTTTGCTGTGGCGCGCACAGCGGGTTGGGTTGCGCATATCTTAGAGCAATACGCTAATAATCGCTTGATTCGTCCAACTGCTGAATATGTCGGACCGATGGACAAGAAGTATGTCCCGATTGAAGAACGTGAGTGACAAGAGGTACTTGAAGGGCAACAATGCAAAAGCCTCGGGGAAACTCCACGAGGCTTTTTTGTTTTCAGAATGTCGTTGCGGCTTGCTGCTATAGGTTTCAGACTCAGCCTTTCAGTGCGGCGCGGGCAGCCGCTAATCGTGCAATTGGAATGCGGAAAGGGCTGCAGGAGACATAATCAAAGCCCAATCGATGGCAAAACTCAATCGAGCTTGGCTCACCACCATGTTCGCCGCAAATGCCAACTTTGAGCTTAGGTTTCACAGCGCGCCCCTCTTGCGTACCCAGTTGCATCAAACGCCCCACACCAACTTGGTCAATCGCCTCAAAGGGATCACGAAGATAGATTTCTTTTTCAACGTAAGTAGGCAAGAAACGTCCAGCGTCATCACGGCTAAGACCAAGGGTCATTTGTGTAAGGTCGTTTGTACCGTAACTGAAAAAGTCAGCGACTTTAGCGATTTCACCAGCCGTTAGAGCCGCACGCGGGACTTCAATCATTGTACCGACAAGGTATTCGATGCGAATGTTCTTTTCGGCGAACACCTTTTCAGCTGTCTCATGAATGAGCTTAGCTTGCATTTCTAATTCTCTGACGTGACCGATAAGCGGAATCATAATTTCAGGTAAGACTTTGATGCCATCTTTATGTGCATTGCATGCAGCTTCAAGAATGGCGCGCGCTTGCATTTCCGTAATCTCAGGATAGATAATGCCCAAACGGCAGCCCCTGAAGCCGAGCATAGGATTCATTTCCAGCAGCGACTCTACACGCTGATGCACTTCTTCGTAGGTCTTATGCAGTTTTTCGGCAAGTTCGCGCTGTTCTTTTTCAGTATGCGGCAAAAATTCATGCAGCGGCGGGTCTAAGAGACGGATAGTAACCGGATGACCGTTCATCACTTTGAAAATGCCATAGAAATCGACGCGCTGATAGGGTATAATTTCTTTAAGGGCTTCACGGCGCTCTTCTGCCGAGTTAGCCAGAATCATCTGACGAACTTTATCAATGCGGTCTTTACCAAAGAACATATGCTCTGTGCGGCAAAGTCCGATGCCTTCTGCCCCAAAGATGATGGCATTTTGCGCTTGGTCGGGCTGATCGGCATTTGCACGAATGCGCAATTTGCGATACTTATCTGCCCACTGCATCAAGCGTTCATACATCTGATAGACTTCAGACTCTTCGGGCTTGAGCGTTTTACTAAACAAGACTTGCAAGACTTCTGACGGTTTGGTTTGCACTTCACCTTCAATGACTTCGCCAGTCGAGCCATCAATGGAGATGTAATCACCTTCTTTAATGAGAAATTCTTTGCCTTTAACTTTCATGCGTGCCTGCTCGTAGCTAATTTCCAGAGCATCACACCCAGCGACACAGACCTTGCCCATTTGACGGGCGACCAGTGCGGCGTGAGAGGTCATACCGCCACGCGCTGTGAGAATGCCTTCAGCAGCAGCCATGCCACGAATGTCTTCTGGCGAGGTTTCAATGCGCACTAAAATCACGCGTTCGCCGCGCTTGGCAGCAGCTTCTGCATCGGCCGCATTGAAATACACTCGTCCCGTTGCAGCGCCAGGTCCAGCGTTCAAGCCGCGTGCCATCAAGCGACCTTTGTCAATAGCCTCGCGTTTTTGTTTGGGGTCAAAGATTGGACGCAAGAGTTGGTTGAGTTGTTCAGGTTCAATGCGCAGGAGCGCTTCTTTTTCAGAAATCAGCCGCTCATCTTTCATGTCTAAAGCAATTTTAATAGCAGCAAATCCTGTGCGCTTGCCAACACGACATTGCAGCATGTAAAGCTTGCCTTGCTCAATCGTAAACTCAATATCCATCATGTCCTTGTAGTGCTTTTCAAGGATTCGGCGGATTTTCTCGAGTTGTGCGTAAAGTTCAGGACTTTGCTTTTGCAGTTCCGCGATTTTGAGCGGCGTGCGAATACCAGCGACGACGTCTTCGCCTTGCGCATTCATCAAGTACTCGCCATAGAACACATTTTTCGCCGGTTGCTGCATCACGCGTGAAGGCAACACCTGTACCAGAGTTTTCACCCAAATTACCAAATACCATTGCTTGCACATTGCATGCTGTACCCCACGAGGCAGGAATGTTGTTAAGTTTGCGATAGACAATCGCTCGCTCGTTATTCCAGCTCTCGAAGACGGCACCAATAGCACCACGCAGTTGCTCAAAAGGATCATCAGGAAAATCCTTCCCGGTGCGCTCTTTAATGATGCGCTTGAACTGTGCAACAAGGTCTTTTAAATCATCAGCATTAAGTTCAACATCTTGCGTGACACCACGCTCTAACTTTTTTTGCTCAATGATCGCCTCAAAGGGGTCGATATCTTTTTTGTCTTGCGGTTTCAAGCCCATTACCACATCGCCGTACATTTGTACAAAGCGCCGATAGCAATCGTAAGCAAAGCGTGGATTGCCGCTGAGTTTGGCAAGGCCTTCGACGGTGCGGTCGTTCAAGCCTAAGTTGAGAATCGTATCCATCATCCCGGGCATAGAAGCTCTTGCACCAGAGCGGACGGAGACGAGCAGGGGATTTTTGGGATCTCCGAATTTTTTGCCCAAGAGTTTTTCCATTTTGGCAAGCGCTTCAGGAATGTCCTTTTCAAAAAGCCCTTTCGGATAGGTGCGCTGATTGTCGTAGAAGTAAGTGCAAACTTCGGTTGTAATGGTAAAACCGGGTGGAACAGGTAAGCCGATGTTCGTCATTTCGGCTAAGTTAGCGCCTTTGCCACCAAGCAAATTTTTCATGTTGGCATCCCCTTCGGCTTTACCACCACCGAAGAAGTAGATGAATTTTTTGCGACTGGCTTTTGGACTTGCCTTGGTTGTCGTAGACTTAGCGATTTTACCATTCTTGCCATGTCCATTTGTGACTGCACTCAGGGTGGCTTTGGCAACTGAAGTTTTCTTTGCGGCGGATTTTGCTTTCGTTGGCATACTCAAAAAAGTTAAGCGTTCAAAGTAAGCTAAATGTTCTTTTGGCTGTTCTTGCCTTGCAAGAAAAAGAAGTTAAGTAAATCGCTTGGGCGCATCAAGCCGCATGCGCACATAGGTTAGCGCTTGGCTTTATGTGCTCAGGCTTTTGTCATCTCCGAATTATGATGGTGAATACCCAAACGGTTTGCCAGTTGCGCCAAATCGGAGTCGACCGAATTTTCTGTACGAATTTCATCAAAGCTAATAGCATATTCTCTATCGGCAAGCACAGCAGGCATCATGCGTGTCTCACCAGAGCGGATAAGTTCTGCAAGTTTGCGTGCCATGCGTTGCGCCAGCGTCAGATCCATGTTGTTCGGTTTAGCCCCGCGAATGTCACGTGAGAAGGCTTCACAGACAATTTTCTGTTTAGTTTGCAAGCCTGCAGCCAGAAGTTCATCACGGAAGTATTCTGCGGCATTTTGTTTGATGCCTTTGGCTTTGCGTTCTTCGGCTTTGTAGCCTTCTGCGACAACAATGACAGTTGAAGTTCGCGGTCCAATCGCTTCAGCGAGTTTTTTCATGTCAAACTTAGACTGAGGCAAGACCGCCAAGTGTGCACCCGCACCCAGACACGAATGCAAAGCATGATAGCCGCCAGCTGCGCCCATCATCTCAATGATGTAACAGCGATGGTGCGTGCGGGCGTCTGCCATGTAGCAACGAATTTTCTCTGAACCAACCTCCACGCCAGTATGCTGACCAATACACTCTGTGCCGTAGACATCGCTATCAATTGTAACAGGAACGAAGAACGTCTGCACACTCTTCGGCAGCGCTTGAGACAAGGCATTCATACCAGCAAAGGTCCCATTGCCACCAATGCCGACCAGCACTTTGACCTTGCGCCGCAAAATCTCTTCTACTGCTTTTGCCTGAACTTCGGGCTTCTTAAAGTCGCTGAAGCGTTCGGTGCGGAAATCTGCGCCACGCGCTTCACGTAAGGGCGGCGAGAAAATCACTCCGGGAATGCGTTCCAATTGATGATACAATCCAATGCTATACACCAGTCGACGATAGTCTTCTGTATGCGCTTTCACCAACGAGATGAAACCTTCTTTCGTGATAAAAACACGCCGCTTGTCTTGCTCGAGATACTCTGTGATAAAAGCCGTAACAGGATTATAGCCCGGTGCACAACCGCCATCTTGCAAAAGCAAAACATCGATTTCGCGATACATCGCTTCTTCCTCAGAGGTCGGATTTGTGAGCATGCGCGCAAACTCCATGCAGATTTTGCCATATATGCGCGGATTGAGACACTCAGGATTCTCAAGTTTTCGGCGATCTATTACAAGGGCCGTGGTGGGTTCAACAGCAAAAGCAGAACCACTTCTTGGCATATCATTCACCATGGCAGAGCGACCACATACTTCGCCTGCTTCAAAAAACGAATGATGTGACCCATCTTCTCAAAGGAGAGCTTACCCGACTCGATGATATACGCTTCTGAACTGTGGTCACCTTGCGAGAACACTTTTTCGCCCTCTGCAAAATGCTGACGCCAAAGTAGATTAGCGACAGCTTGAAGTTCATCGGTTGTCAGACGCTCAAATGGAGAAACCCTGCTGAGAAAGTCAATGACCTGACTATCGTTACTGTAGGCAAGCGTTTTGGACATACTGCACACGCGTTTGATGTTGGAAAGATCTGGTGGCGCCATAAAGATAACGCTATTGCAGGCTTTGTAAAAAAACTTTCAAGCAGCACGCTAATTTTTTTGTGAGCACGTACTGCAACTTCAAAACCCGTGAGAGATGGATAACCGTAGTCGACTTTTCTTGCTGTGCAAGGCTTCACTGCAAGAACTCTATGCATGTTGTACTTGAGCTCTACTTTTGAAGGCAATTTGTAAAAAACATTGTATTTTTACTTGCAAATCATTTGCAAGGCAAAGGAAAAAATCAAAATGCAGTTGAACATTAAGCTCGTGCTTGTTCTTGCGCTTCTGTTGCAAATGACTTGCATAGCTGCAGGACAGGAGCGGCGAGCGACACTCATCGGCAGCGTGCGTGCTGCTGAAGATGACCAGCCCCTGCAAGATGTCGTGGTGCGTGCCCTTGGCACAAGCGCTTTTACCTTTACTGATGCGCGAGGCTTCTTTCGCTTAGACAATCTTCCCAAAACTAAACTCGATATCGTCTTCGAACGCGTTGGCATCGTGCGTGAACTGGTTACTGTTGAGCTCAAAGATGATGAGACAAAGCTAAACGTAGCATTGCGCTATGTCTCATTTAAATCTGCTGAAGTTGTGGTAACTGCGCGCGAAAATGCACAAGGTGGTGAACTTGGAACCACGTCGCGCATCGAGCGCAGTGCGATTGAACATGTGCAAGCCTCAAGCCTCGCTGATGTCTTGCAGCTTTTGCCGGGACAACTGGCACAAAATCCCACGCTCTCAGGTGTGCGTCAAAGTCTATTGCGCCAAGCGCCGCTGTCTGTCAGTGCGGCTAATCCCTCTGCTGCCGATAGAGCCAATGCCTTAGGCACTGCAATTGTGCTCGATGGTGTGCCGCTCTCCAACAATGCGAACCTGCAAACAAATCTGACGATCTTGAACTCTGCACCGGGAACCTTACCACCGTTTGCTTCAGCAGAAGGACGTGGCTTAGACTTGCGACAATTTTCCGCTGATAACATTGAGTCGATTGAAGTCATACGCGGCATTCCATCGGCGCGGCACGGCGATTTGACCGTCGGTGCAATTCTGGTCCAAACCCGCGCCTCTGCCTACAAACCTCAAGCGCGCCTTAGGCTCAATCCACAAACTTTTGAGAGCACACTCGGTGCAGGCTGGGCGCTGTTTGAGAAGCGAACGAATCTGACCGCAGAACTCAATTTTACGCGCTCACAAGATGATCTGCGCCGCACTGAAGAGACATTCTCTCGCCTTATTGCCAATCTTGCCTGGTCGCAGCAATGGGATAATGCTGCGCGACTGACAAGCACACTGCGCACTAATTTTTACACCACAATTGACGAACGCCAGCAGTTTGAGCGCGATCAGCAGCAAATCACGCGCGTTGCACAAGATCGTGGCTTACGCACAAGTCTTTTTTCTGTATTGCGCTTCGATGATGATGCACGCACCAAATTGGAATGGACCGCAAGTCTGAACTACACAGAACAAGTTGGACGCTTTCAGGAACTCATCACACGTGCTGACGGTCGCTTCCCGCTCTCTGATGCTACAAGCGATACCACAAAGCCCGGTATCTTCGGCGATATTGAATATCTCAATCGCACCAGTGTGCAAGGTTTGCCCCTGAATCTCTACTCACGTTTAGAGTTTGTGCACAAAGCGAGCTTGTTTGGCTTCTTGCACCAATTTTTTTCAGGCTTTGAGCTGCGCTACGACCAAAATCGAGGTGAAGGACGTAGCTTTGATATTTTTACGCCACCACGTCAAAATTACTCTGTAGGCGAGCGACCACGTCCATTTAGCGATATTCCTGCACTGACGCAGTTGGGCTTCTACATCGAAGACCGCATCGCCGCAGACATCTTAGGCAAGAGTGTACTTGTGCAACTGGGCGCACGCTTCGATAACATTCAGCCGCAAGGTCTTTTTTCGTGGCACCTTCGGTGAAGCAATTTCACCGCGCCTCAATGCCACAGTCGAAATCATTGATGGCATCTGGCTGCGCGGTGGCTTCGGTGTAACAGTAAAGTCGCCGACACTCTCGCAACTGTATCCCGATCGCAAATACTTCGATCTCGTTGGCTTCAATTACTTTGCGCCGAATCCTGCAGAGCGGCTCGTCATGATTACAACACGTGTCATTGAGCCGAAGAACCCCAATGCGCGATATTTCAGTGCTACAAAAACTGAACTTGGTGTAGATGTGTCAATAAGTGGCGTAACGGCAAATGTGGTCGCATTTCGAGAAAACACAACAGGTGCCTTTGGCATCAATCGATTGCCAGCCGTGCTCACCTATCCACGCTTCCGAGTCGTCTCTACGCCCGCTGGTCGACCGCCAGAGATTGAAGTCGCAGTGATTGACACCTTCATTGGCGCTTACGATGTACCTGTCAATAGCCGTGATATTTTCTCGGAAGGTATTGAGCTGACGCTAGATTTGCCAGAGTGGTCGCTGCTGCGCACGTCGCTCAACCTAACAGGTGCATATCTGCGCAGTCGCGTGATTGATAACGCTTTTTTCTTCAACACCGATGTGATTTTTGGGACAACACCGCCTAGCCGCATTGAAGTCTTTCAATCCGGTGGCGGACGTGAGTCGCAACTGCTGACAAGCGCACTGCGCTTCATCACACGCATTCCCGAACTCTCCATGGTGGTTTCTCTGCTGGCGCAAACGGTTTGGATAGAAAGCGATCGACCATTTAACCGTGGCAATCAACCGATTGGATTTGTAGATCGACGGGGTAACTTGAACTTGATTGCAGACTTGCCGCCACAATCGCCACAGCCCGGCTTAGAGAACACTAGACCGATACTTTGGCTCTTCAATGTACGGCTGACCAAAGAACTGCCGTCAGGAATTCGTTTTGCGTTTTTTGTCAATAATGCGCTGGCAGATAGGCCGCTCTTTTTTAGTGCGGCGACAGGACAAAGCACTCAGCGCAATCCAACGCTCTTTTTCGGCGCCGAAGTCTTTTACAGCTTTCAATGATTGTTCTTTTCAAACCGCACGACTTGCAATGGATTTGCATGTGCAAATCTATTGCAAACGTTCGCAGTCAATTTATTCAACATCAAAAATGGAGGTTAGAATGAAAGTTTTGAAGTCTCTAAAAGTTCTGTTGCTACTTGTCGGCGTTGGTGCAATTGCCATGCAATTCTCATCATGCCAAAGTACGCCTACAGAAGCACAGACATTTTTCGCTCACAGTGCGCGTGCTCTATCCAGCAAACTATGCCCAGACAGCAGCTCAAGGTGCAATCGTCCGCGTGCGCAACATTGAAAGCGGTACACGTGACTCTGCGACTGCTAACGCTGCTGGCGAAGCGCGCCTCTTGCGTCTCTTGCCCGGAACGTATGAAATCAGTGCAACTCGTGCGCTCTCAGCAACCGAAGCCCTGGCGCTGACAGGATTTTCCGTTGAGCAAAACTTGAATGCGGTGGTAACAGGCTTTTCTCTGCGCAGTGCAGCAGATTCCGTTGTAACTTTGCGTCTGACCGGCTCACCAGTGGGTAACCTTGTCATTAAGGAATGCTACTGGACAGGAGCGCGCACACGCAGCGGAGGCAATTACTTCTCTGACCAGTTCCACGAGATTTACAATAACTCTACCGACACCATTTATGTCGATAGCCTGTGCATTGCCGACGTGTATGGTCCATCGGGACAAATCAATCCGGGCACGCGTCCGACAGAATTCCAAAGCGATCAGAACAATGTCTATGTCAATAGCATTTGGATGATTCCGGGCACAGGTCGCCAAAGACCACTGGCGCCGGGTCAGAGCATCATTATTGCACAAGATGGAATCAATCATCGTGCCGATACAGCATTTGCGGGCGTAGAGAATCGGACGGTAGATTTATCGAATGCAGACTGGGAAACCTACAACGAGCGTCCAGATAACCGCGATGCGGATTCTCCGACCGTCCCCAATCTTGTCCGTCTCTATTTTACAGGCGGGTTTGATTGGCTTGTGCCAGTCTTTGGTCCGGGCATTGTGATTTTCAAAGCGTATCCGAACATGCTTGCCGATAGCGTAAGAGTGCCTGGTGCTTCGCCAGCATTTGCGCCACGCATTCGCATTCCAAATTCACGCATCATTGATGCCTTTGAAGCCTTGCAGAATGCACAAAGTGGAAGTTTCAAGCGCATTCCACCAGCACTCGATGCAGGGTTTGTCGCTACCGGCGATACATATAGTTCAAAGAGTGGACGGCGCAAAGTGGCACGGCGCGTCGGAAACCGCATCATCTTGCAAGACACAAACAACAGCGGCAATGACTTTGAGATTATCACGCCACCCACACCACGTCGATTGCCACAATAATGTCTGAGAGAGTAGTGTATCAGCTTTTTGGAATTGTCCTTCTAATCGTGGCAGGGGCGATGGCGGCAAGTGCACAAGTGCAATCGGATATACCATCGCCCTTTTCGCTCAATAGTCCAACTTTTCTTGCGCCAAGTCTCTGGCGTGAGGGTGAAAATGCAGCTGGACTCTGCGCAACAGCATTGCCGAAACAGAGCCGAACGGGCATGATACTATGGCAAGATGGCGGGAGATTTCGTCGACCACAAGCGCCACTTTCGAGCACAACCTTGCACTTTTTCAGCGAAGGCGCACAACGCTTTGGCGAGTGGACAACAAGAGGAAGTTTCCACTATGAACGCCGCACTGAAAATGATGTGCGCTGGTCTAATGTGCACAATGCCTATGCAGGTACGCCGTTTATCTGGGCTGATTCAGTCGGCGGAAATTGGCAGAAAGACCTTGTCTTGCTTTCTGCAGCACTGGGTACGCCCGAGTTTCTCGGATTTCTCAGTGCTGGCATTTTAGCTGATTACGACGTGGCACAAGGGGCAAGACAAAACGATACGCGCCCGCTCTTTCGCTCACGCAACATTCGACTTGTGCCCAGTGTCGCATTTCACTTGAGCAAGGCGCTGCGTATAGGTCTTACGGCAACCTATCTGTCACGTTTTGAGGAGGGTGAATTTGGTGCCGCTGACATCAGCTTCCCACAGCTCATTTACTTGCGTGGACTGGGCACGGCAAACACAACGGTGCTGAACGCCGCAGAACGGCGCACGGTCGGTGAAGGCTTCGGCATCGGTGCACAGGCACAAGTAAGGCTTGCCGAGTGGCAAGTGTCTTTGGCTGGAAATTTTCTTTTACGCCAAGATAGCACGCAAGATTTAGCCTTTGTGCCCGAACTGCGTCGCACCGCATTTCGCTTTGCAGGGCGATACGATGAACGCAGGCTTTCTGCTACACTGGCGGCGCGCTATACACAACTTGATTTCGGAGTAGAAGGAGCACTGCACGCACAAAGCCTTGAAGGACGAGGCACCGACCCAATTTTCCTTGCCGTCAATACCATTGACCAGACGCAAGCGATAGCACTCTTGCTGGATTGGTGGCAAGGTGCATCACGGCTCTATGCGCCACTCACAGTGGGAATCCACACTTCACTCTCGGATCTCCTTCGGCGCGACATCTTAGCTGAAACCAAATGGCAACGCACACTGCTTGCTGCACATCTTGTGCTGGGCTCTGCACAGCGGCTTGGCGAACAACTCTGGTTGATGGCACGCGTCTCAGGCGGCATAGCAATTGTGCCTGCATCAAGTTATACAGCCAATCGCATGCTGGAACTTACACCGATTTTGGTGCGTCCAGACTTTCTGGTCAATGCCGCATCGCGCTTCTGGCTGGGTGCACAACTGGCGCTTGAGACACCAGTCGCTGCACTGAATAATTCCACAGTGCGTCTTGTCTTGCAGGGCAGCACATTGCAAAGCCCAGCACAGCTCGATGATGGCTCACGCCTTGGCGGACGAAATGAGGTCAATGCAGGTGTAGAACTTGTTTTTTAACACAACTCATAAGCACACAATGGCGACGCGATTTCAACTGGCACTGATTTGGCTAGCAATGCTTTTAGGGCTTTTGGCGCATAGCGTGTTGGGTATCATTCCGCTGGCGTATCAAGCTGCAGCAGCGAAGACAGAATTTGCAGAGAAGTTGTCAATACTGCTGTGGCAACTAACGCTGGTGTTCTCAACGCATCTGGCTTTGGCAGCAATGAATGCGTTTTTAGATACGCGCTGGCTGATGAGAGTAAATCTTGTCGTGGGCGCACTTTTTCTTGTAAGCAATGTCGCACACCCAATTGCACATCTGTTTGAATCCCCGATTGAGTGGCATCAAGTGGCGCTGCTCTCGCTGATTGCCGCACTCAATCTCCAATTAGTGCTTGCAGCGCTGCGTGCCTGCCGTACTTCAAGCTCTGAAACTTGACAGTCAAAAACGCTCATCCAAAATGAAACACCTCGTGATAATTTTTTGCATTGCAGCAGCGTTAGCCAGTTGCCGCACCATAGATGCACCAACATCACTGCGTGCAAAATGCTTTGATGCCTCCACGCTTACAGTCGAAGAGCGCGCACTAGCTGATTCACTCTTGGCTATTGGATTGGACAATGAAGCGCTCTACACCCTTTTTGCGCCACTCAAACCAATTAGCACAGTAGCTCAATTTAGTCTTGCGCTTGCTCGTCCAGATTCGCTGCCAGCAGGGCTACGCGAAGCAATGAACCCAAACGTACCCGAACTTGAACGCTTGCGACAATATCAGCGCATCGTCAATGCACTTTGCAGTGAGCGTGTCGAACTCTTGCTCATTCCCTTTCGACGCACAGACAAAGGCAAGCGATTTTTTGAAATCGTGGCTGTCGATAAACGCTTGCTAGCCGACATCATTCGGCGCGACCAAGCGTTCTGGGGACAGTGGGGCTTTGTGCCTGAGTCGAATCTTGCAGTTGTGCTTGCGATAACAGAGTTCGAAGAAAAATTAGATCGCTACCGTGCATACGGTTATCTGTTTGGTTATCCTGAATACGCCGTGACGTTTTTCGTGGAAGCAGCACGTGAGCAAGATTCAACAAAAAAACTTGTGCCGCGCGATTTTTTCAAATCCCTGCCTATTCAGCTAAACAAGGGCGATTTGTTTATGCAATTCCAAAAGGGCATACGCCAAGCGCAATTGACTCTGCACTGTATCGAGAAGCAGAGAAAATTTTGATGCGCTATCAATCCGTAAGAGCGCGCTACGTGGGTCCCGATGGACGCTTGCGTGCACTCGAGCTTTTGCAAGAGAATTGTTCGCCATAACAACTTGTAGCCTTGCATGCATCCGCAAGGTATGTTAGGTTTGAGAAAACAAACGCTGTACGCAATGTCGAGTGATAGATTTTCGCATCTCGATAGCAGTGGCAATCCGACAATGGTCAATGTTGGTGAAAAGCCTATAACGCATCGACTGGCAAGAGCGCAAGCAATTGTAGAACTTGGCGAAGAGATTCTCGCACGCTTGCAAAATGGAGAAATTCATGCCAAAAAAGGTGCTGTGTTTCAAACGGCAATCATTGCAGGCGTGATGGCTGCCAAAAAGACCGGTGAGCTCATTCCGCTTTGCCACCCGCTGGGCTTGGAAAATTGCCAAATTACGATTGCACCAATTTCCAAAAGTGAAGTCAAAGTCGAGTGCACCGCAGAACTCTACGGCAAGACTGGCGTCGAAATGGAAGCCTTGACTGGCGCAACACTTGCGGCACTAACGATTTACGATATGTGCAAAGCGCTATCGCACCGTATTATCATTAAAGAAGTTAAATTGTTGGAAAAACGGGGCGGTAAGTCCGATTTCAAATCAGAGTGAGAAAGTAGCTTTGATGAGCAACTCCTAAATGAATTTTAGCATCGTCATCATGCTCTACGGATTAGTTTTAGCAGGTGGTAAAAGCAAGAGGATGGGGCGCGATAAAGGCGCACTGACTTATCACGGGGTCTCGCAGCGTGTCTTTGCAGCGCGTTTGCTCTCGGAGTTTTGTCAAGAGGTGTTTGTGTCGTGTCGCGCTGAACAAGTGCAGACACTTGAGCCTGAACTTCAGCCGCTCGTTGATGCCTTTCACGACTTAGGACCTACGGGTGGCATTCTCACTGCATTGCATTTCAAACCTGACTGTGCATGGCTTGTGGTCGCTTGTGATTTGCCGTTTCTTTCCAGCGATGCTCTTCAAGCGCTAATTGCAGCGCGCGACCCAAGCAAAATGGCAACGGCGTACCAAAATCCTGACAATCATCTCCCCGAACCTTTGATTGCTATCTATGAGCCCAAAAGCCGAGAAGGCTTGCTTGCAGCGGTGAGACAAGGCAAAAACTGTCCGCGCAAATTTTTGCTTAGCACAGATTGCAAACTCCTTATGCCACAAAAGCGCGAAACTGTGGCAAACATCAACACGCCTCAAGAATATGAGCAAGCCCTTGCAGCGTTGGCTAATCGCTAAAGAGGCAGAGTGCAAAGTAAACTTCACGCCATGAAGAGCTTGCAAGCAAAAAAGCATGTAATGAAAGTGATTTTTACATGCGCATGGCTTGCGCTGTCAGTGCAAGCCTTTGCCCAATTGCAGTCGCCAAAGTATGAATTGCGTGCGGCGTGGATTGCCACCGTAGCAAACATTGATTTTCCCTCACGCAAAGGCTTGCCGGCAGATTTGCAACAAATAGAATTTCAAGCGATGTTAGATTCGCTGAAGGCACTTGGGATGAATGCTGTGATTGTGCAAGTGCGCCCCGCTGCAGATGCCTTTTATCCGAGTCCGAAAGAACCGTGGTCGGAGTGGCTCACAGGTGTGCAGGGTAAGGCGCCAGAGCCGTACTACGACCCGCTGGCTTTCATGATTGAAGCGGCACACAAACGCAACATGGAATTTCACGCTTGGCTTAATCCATACCGAGCAGTGTTTGACACAGATTCGTCAAGCATTGTTCCTGAGCATATCACGCAGCAAAAGCCAGAATGGTTTTTTCAATATGGCAAAAAGAAATACTTTAACCCGGGTGTGCCAGAAGTGCGCAATTACATCGTCGAAGTCATCGCAGACCTTGTCCAACGCTACGACCTTGATGCTGTGCACTTCGATGATTACTTTTATCCCTATCACATTGCAAATGTGCCCTTTGAGGCTGATACGGCAACATTTCGCACTTATGCAAATGGTTTTACATCAATCAATGACTGGCGGCGGCACAATGTCAATGTACTCATTGAAAGTGTGCATAAGACACTTCGCACGCTCAAACCCAAAGTCAAGTTTGGCATTAGTCCATTTGCAGTATGGCGCAATCGCAAAGATGACAAACGAGGCTCTGAGACTGAAGCAGGGCAGCCAACGTACGACTATCTTTACGCCGATGTGCGTAAGTGGCTCCAAAAAGGCTGGATTGACTATGTAGCGCCGCAACTCTACTTTGCAAAGGCTTTCAAGAAAGTGCCGTATGATGTTATGTTAGCGTGGTGGAGTCGCAATACATTTGGCAAACATCTTTACATTGGGCAGGGGGCATATCGTATTGGGCGCGATTCACTGTGGAAAAATCCGTCTGAGCTGCCTAACCAGTTGCGCTTAAATCGGCAAAATCAGATTGTGAAGGGAAGCATCTATTTCAGTGCAAACGCGCTGCTAAAAAATCCGCTGGGGATTGCAGATAGTCTGAAACAGGACTTTTATCGCTTGCCAGCTTTTGTGCCGCCGATGCGCTGGAAAGATGCCATGCCGCCAAATCCACCAAGAAATTTGCGTGCCATAAAGAGCGATAGTAGCACGGTGCTGGTGTGGCAGGTGCCGCAGCCTGCACGCGATGGTGAGAGCGCAACTTACTTTGCCATTTACCACTTTGGAGAAAAAGAAAAAGTAAATTTGAATAACCCGCACCGCATTGTGGCTGTGCTGCGTGATACGCTCTGGCATATCACTCAAACAGGAAAGTATGCCGTTACAGCGTTTGACCGTTTGCACAACGAAAGCAGACCAGCGATGCTGATGGTAAGGTAAAAAAATTGCTTTGTGGGTACGGCAAATTTTTAATATTTGTGTAACGCTCACTGCTGTATCTTTCGTAACTTGAAATCAAAACAAAATCTAACGAACTAGTGACTATGCAAACGCCTGCAAACTCGACTGCTGCTATTGTTAGTGCGCAAGATTGGCAAGAACTGCGTACTCAAATTAACGAGCTCTTTGACATTACGCTGCGCTATGCGCAGATGGTCGCTAAAGAAGGCGATAAGGTCTGGGATCGCGACCGCCCAAAATTCAAAAAGCCTTCCAACAAGAGCATTGATGAGGCTATTGCAGAGTATGAAGCATGCCTCGCCGAGTTCGAAGAAGAACGCCGACGTGCATACCTCGACAACTACACGAAACTCAAAGCCGATAGTGTTGACCGCGTTGCAGCTATTGAAGAAATTGTCTCCAAAATTGCGGCAATGCATGGCTTGGACTTCAAAGCCCCAATCATACAATAGTTGCCCGGTGCAAGACGGTTGAGCAAAACAGTGCAATGCAGAGGGCAGTAGGTAACAAAAATTTAACACGCCATTTGTATCGTTAGGTGCGATACGCCCAACGTAAGTGCGTATATTCGCCCAAGTCTGAGCACTATCATTCATGCGCAAAGTCTTGCACGCTGCTATATGAGCGAGCGCCAAACGATTCGTTGCATTACCATTAACACCCATCGCGGTAGGGGACCAAAACTGTCCTACCTACTAGCGCAAGCCTCGCTCGATGAAGCCGAGCGTATCGAGCTCTTGCACGATACACGTGCCTACACTTACTATATTGCTGAATGGCTAAATCAACATCGAGAAAAATACGATGTGGTTGGACTGCAAGAAGTCTTTAACGGTGTGCTTGGCTTGGGCGATAGGCTCTTTCGAAAATACCGTCAGCGCGATCACTATCGCTTAATTGCAGGCTATCGCTCCGTGATTGCGCATGGCGTGGGCTTTGCCGCATTTCGTTACGAAAATTTGCTGCTCTCTCAACTTCAGAAAATTGGGCAGACACAAATCAATTATCTCTTGCCGGGGCGAGTGGCATTCCTTGCAGCATGTGGATTTACGCTGGCGCCGTTTGTCTTCAATGGTCAAGTCATTTGGATTGGCAATACACACCTGCATCCATTTAATCCGAACGATAGGCAAGATCAAGCGCGCAGTATCGCCGCCGAGGTCAAAAAACATCGTCATATGCCCATCCTCTTTATGGGCGATTTCAATACGGTGCCGCCCGGCTGCAGACAAACAGGCTTTCCTGCAGGCGATAACGACGTCAATAGTTACAAAAATGATCGCACCTTTGAAATTTTAGCCGATGCAGGCTTGCATCTGATCAAACACGAAGATAGTGCAGACTTCTACACTTATCCGACAGGTTTGCCAAACCGTACACTCGACTACATTCTTTTTTCGCATCACTGGGAAGTCGAGCGCTATGAGGTCGTCAAAGAGTTTAAGTTCTCCGATCACTATCCTGTCTTCGGTGAATTTCGCTTGAAAGATTAAGTTCAACAGCGATAAAACATAAAAGCCCAAGTGTTTAGCAACACTTCAAAACGCGTGTCCATGCAACTCAAGTCCACATTTTTAGCAGTATCGACGATATTGTGGCTATTTTTCATCGTGCCAGGTCTCGCCCCACATTCAGTTGCACAGACACGCGTGAGGATTGCCGCTGTCGGCGACCTGATGTGCCATGAATCACAAATCAAAGAAGCCTGGCGCGATAGTCTCTATTCGTTTGATTCGTGCTATGCGTTCATTACCCCGCTGTTTTCAGGCGCAGATATTGTAACGGGCAATCTTGAGACCGTGCATGCTGGCAAAGCACAAGTTTTCACAGGTTACCCGCGCTTCAATACGCCCGATGAATACTCGCTTGCCGCCAAACGTGCTGGCTTCAATTTCCTGACCACAGCCAATAATCATTCTTACGACCGTGCCACGATTGGCATCACACGCACGCTCGACGTGCTCGATAGTTTGGGCATCATGCATACAGGTACAAGCCGCAGCGATAGCAGCCGTGCAAAGCCCAAAATCTTCAACATTAACGGCATCAAACTAGGATGGTTAGCTTATACACAATTCTCTAATGACAGTGTGCCGCAAGTGCATCGCACGCGGCTTAACCTCTACGATACAACGCATATCAAAGAGGACATCGCATGGCTGCGAGCGTTGCCCGATAGCATGCGACCCGACAAAATCTTGCTGTCTTTGCATTGGGGATACGAATACGAGTTAGAACCGCGCGACAATCAGCGCAAAATGGCACGCTGGCTATTTGAAGCAGGCGTAGATTACATCTTGGGCGCGCACCCGCATGTGGTGCAACCAACAGAACGCTTGCAGATTGTGCGAGATGGGGCATCTCATGAGTGTTTCATCATCTATTCAATGGGAAATTTTCTTTCAGGTCAGCGACCGCTGCCGCGCCCGATGGGGATTGTGGTCTATCTGACGCTTGAAAAAGATTCGCTCAATCAAGTCAATTTGCTCAGCACAGAATACGCCCTGACCTATGTACATCTGACCAAAGACACCGTACAGAAAAAGCCGAAGCCTATCACGCGCAGCAAGCGCTACATTCTGCCCTTAGCTGAATGGTGCGAAGGAGAAAAAGCTAAACTTTTGCCCGTCAGTGTAGTGAGCGATATGAAAAAATGAAGGAAGATGTAGAAGCACGGTTTCAAAAAACAGATTCACTCTTCAAGCCGTGGCCATACTGGCTAAGTGCAAAGTTTTAGAGAAAAGCGATTTTATTTTTCTGTTGCTCTTCGTAGCGTTCAAATGCGAGCTCAATCAGGCGCTCAATCAGATCAGGATAAGCCAGTCCAGATGCCGCAAACAGTTTCGGATACATACTAATTGAAGTAAAGCCGGGTATAGAGTTCAGTTCATTGACATAGAGTCGATTCGTGTGCCGCTCTAGGAAGAAATCGGCACGTGCCATGCCTTCGCAGCCCGTTGCGCGATAGGCAATCTGTGCAGCCCGTTGAATTTTTTTGGCAAGGGCTTTTGGTACATCAGCAGGAATAAAAAAGTTTTGAACCTGACTTGACATACTTGGCTTCGTAGTCGTAAAATTCATTGATAGGTACAATCTCACCCACAACGGAGACTGTAAGTTCTCTATTGCCTAAGACGGCAACTTCAAGTTCACGCGCCTCGATGCCCTGCTCAATGAGAATCTTCTGGTCGTATTGAGCGGCAAGTTCAAGTGCCTGCTGAAATGCCCGCCGATGTTTGACTTTTGAGATGCCAACCGATGAGCCAGAGCGAGCGGGCTTGATAAACATCGGATAGCCTAATTTCTTTTCAGCCTCGAGAAGAATGTCGCGCCGATGTGCAGGCAGCGCATCGCGAAAAACAGTTAAGTGTTTGGTAACATGTAATCCTGCAGCTTTAAAGCACATCTTAGCAAAGGCTTTATCCATCGTAAGGGCGCTGGCAAGAACACCGCAGCCGACGTAGGGAACACCGTGCATTTCAAGTAAGCCTTGAATCGTGCCATCTTCTCCAAAGGTGCCGTGCAAGACGGGAAACACGACATCGAACGTGCTAAAATCAAACTTGAACGAATGTCGTGCGGCAACCTCCTTCAAAGAGGCTTCAGCGGCACGCAGTTCAACTGGATTTTTTATGAGCTGTTCATAATCAAGCAAGAGCACGTTTTGAGACAGCGCACGTGAGAGCCACTTCCCCTCTTTGGTGATGTAGATTGGTATAACTTCATAGCGCGTGCGCAGGATGGCTTGAGCAATGGACCGTGCAGAGATAATGGAGATTTCATGCTCCCCAGAGCGGCCCCCAAAAATAAGGGCAAGGCGTTTTTCATGGCTTTTGAAAGTTTAAACGACCGCACGAATGTGCTTACTCTTCGTGTGCTTGACGCACCTTCATCACAGCAGTCGCTTTGAAAATGCGGTAGTTTTTGAAGTGCTGATCGCTCTCAAATCCGTATCCGCTAAGTGTTTCTGTTGGTCGACGAATTGTTACAAACTTGTCAGAGCGAATTTTTTGATCTTTGCTCGTCCATTTGGCGTATTCCGTGCGCACGGTTGTGCAGTCGTCCGAGACCATGACCACGCGGTCAAATACTTCAATATCATTGTTCGGATAAATGATGCCACGCCGAGCATTAAGGCGAGAACTGTGTTCGCCTTTTGAGTTGTAAAAATGTACTTCTATGGCGCCATCCAAGTGTTTTTCTGTCGTGTTACCGCCCCTTGCATATTGGGCGACATGAGGAGCATAAATCGTGGCTTTTATCTTACCCGAATCTGTGAAGATGACGCGTGCTTCCCAAGTCTCCTGAACAGGAAAATCTTGGTTGATGATAAGCAAACTTTGTCGTGCTGGCATAGTCTTGCTGCTACATGCAGAAAGCGCAAGAAAAGCAAGCATAGAAAGCAGTACAAAACTTAGGAGGCGCAGCATAACCTTAGCCTGAAGGCAAAACTTTCAAGGAGTATTCAACAGAAACAAAAAAGACGCGCAGCTGCGCGTCCCTTATTGTCTTGTCTTTACTTGATGGCATCAATGACTTTGTAAGTCAAATTGACGCTCTTATCGCCGTAGAGTACCATGTTAGCAATGCCACCTTTGCTGATGACAAGTGAATAGCCCTGCTGCTGCGCGATTTTTTCTATGGTCTTGGCAATTTTTTCCTCTAGCGGCTTAAGCAGTTCAGCTTGCTTTTGCTGGAGTGCATTGCTTTTAGCTTGCTCAAGTTGGCGATACTGTGCTAGCTGTGCTTGAAGCTCTTCTTCTTTCTTCTTTTGCTCATCGGGCTTCATCAAGGTTTTCTTGCGCTCATAGTCATCGAAGGCGTCCTTGAGATCTTTCTGCTTTTTCTCAAGTTCTTTCATGGCTTGCTGCTGCTCTTTTTCGAGCTTTTCGCGAATAGATTTTGCCTCAGGCATTTCAGCGAGAACTTTTTCAACTTCAACGAAACCGACTCTATCGCCGGGAGGTGGTACTGCTGCAGAGCCAAAAACAAAGCCCAGTGTAAGACCAAACCCTAACATTGCGCCTTTGATGGCGGGAAACTTGCTTGCAAGTGCTTTAATGCTTGCCATTTT